>JAZSRD010000080.1:0-11804 GCA_045538295.1 Eubacteriales bacterium | reverse complement strand
AGAGGCTCCATTCGGGTGCGTGCCCGCTATGAGGTAGAGGGCAACCTGATCTGGATCACCGAGATCCCCTACACCACCACGGTGGAAGCCATTATTGATAAGATCATCGAGTTATACAAAGCCGGCAAGCTGCGGGAATTGAACGACGTTAAGGATATGTCGGACAAAACCGGTATGCGCATCTCCATTGAGATGAAGCGGGGTACCGATCCCGAAAAGTTAATGGCCAAGCTCTTTAAAATGACTCCCCTGGAGGATAGTTTTGGCTGTAACTTCAACGTGCTGATCGCCGGCACCCCCCAGGTGCTGGGCGTGCGGCAGTTGATCGAAGAATGGGTAGCCTTCCGGGTAGAGTGTATTAAACGCCGTACCTATTACAACCTGCAAAAGGCAAAGGAAAAGCTGCACCTTTTGGTGGGCTTGAAAAAGATCCTGCTGGATATTGATAAAGCCATTAAGATCGTGCGGGAAACGGAGCACGACGAAGAAGTGGTGCCCAACTTGATGATCGGCTTTGGCGTAGACGAGATCCAGGCAGAATATATTGCCAATATCAAGCTGCGTTATTTGAATAAAGAATACATCTTAAACCGTTTGGAAGAGATTGCCGATCTGGAAAAGGAGATCGCCGATATGGAAGGGATCCTAAAGAGCCGCACCAAGATCCATCGGCTGATCGAAAGCGATTTAAAGCGGGTGAAAAAGATGTATGCCTCCCCCCGGAAGACCGAATTGGTCTACGAGGATCAGCTGGAGGAAGTGGACGAAACCGACCATATCGAAGATTATACGGTCACCTACTTCCTTTCCAACGAAGGGTACTTTAAAAAGATTCAGCCCAACTCTCTGCGGATGAACAGTTCCCAAAAGTACAAGGACGGAGATGGCTTGCGCCGAGCAGTGGAATCCACCAACAAGGCGGCGCTGATCTTCTTTACCTCCAAGCAAAACGCCTACAAAGCCAAGGGCTACGATTTTGAGGATACCAAGGCGAGCCTTTTGGGAGATTATCTACCCGCCAAGCTGGAAATGGAGCAGGACGAAACAGTAGTTGCCATGGCGGTAACCACCGACTACAGCGGCGATATACTGTTCTTCTTTGAAAACGGCAAGGCGGCCAAGGTTCCCCTTTCCGCCTATAAGACGGTAACCAACCGCAAGCGGCTGATCAATGCCTACAGTGATAAATCGCCCCTAACAACCACCCTGCAACCGGCAGAGGAAACCGACCTTCTGTTGATCTCCTCCAACCAAAAAGGGTTGGTGGTACATTCGGCACTGATTCCCCAAAAGACCACCAAATCCACCCAGGGTGTAACGGTGATGACCCAAAAGGGCAAGCACACCTTAGAAAAGGTGACCACCGTGGCAGAGGCCGGGCTGACCAACCTTTCCTACTACCGCACCAAAAACCTCCCCGCCGTGGGGCATCTCCTGCGCCAGCAGGATCTCCCCAGCGACCAGGTAACTATGTTTGAATAAGAAGAAGAAGAAAAACCCGCCTGAAAGCGCAATGCTTTCAGGCGGTTTTATTATTTCTTAAATTTCAGGGTAATGATCTCGAAGTTCTTAACAGGAATGGTAACGGTATTATTTACCAGGGGCAATTCTTCCAGTTCATTTTCCATCAAGCCGCAGAGATAGGCTTTGGTAAAGCCGGCGGGAACGGTAATGTTCGCCTTGCAGCGGCTATCAAAGGCTTCGTACATCCGCACGATCATATCGTTGCTGTCCTCTGCTTTTTTCACCGTTTCAACGATCACATTCTTTTGATCGCAGGAAACCAGGGAGAATGCATCGGGCAAGGTGCCTGCCTGACCGTCGATCTCCAACGCTTCCAGGGGTTGATTTAAGGCATAGGCCTCGTGAATTACGCCGCCCTCGCACAGATCCCCTTGGTGGGGCAGTAAAGAATAGGTAAGCACATGCTTGCCTTCATCGGCCTTGGGGTTGGGGTAAGAGGGGCACTTCAGGATAGTAAGCTTCATGGTGCTGCCCTCGGTGCTATAGCCATATTTGCAGTCGTTGAGCAAGCCCACGCCGTAGCCCTTTTCAGAAACATCTGCCCACTTATGGGCGCACACTTCAAACTTGGCTTCGTCCCAGCTGGTGTTTTCGTGGGTGGGGCGGCTCACATGACCGAATTGGATCTCGTAAGTAGCCTTATCGGTATGCACATCGATGGGGAATGCCACCTTCATAAAGTGGTGCTTTTCGTGCCAATCGATCTCGGTTTCAAAATCAATACGGCGTCCCTTGGAATACATCCAGATATTCTGGGCAATAGTGGAGTTCATGTATTTACGCTCCACCTTAAAGCCGGCACGGCTGCCATCTACCACCGGGGTAATGGTGGCAACATCGTTTAGAGGATATTTTTTGGGCTTATAGGTAGCATCCAACTCCCAGGCATCGTATTGACGAGGATAATCCTCGTAAAGTTCAAATACGTTGCCGCACTGACCGGGCAGGAACACTTCCCGCTCTGCCTTTTTATCGTAAAGAGAAGCGATGCCGCCCTGTTCATTTAAGGTAAGCACATAATACTCGTTTTCGGCGGTGAGATTTTGCACCTTAACAGCAGGATCTTCTGCAACCGGTTCCACCACACGCCAACCGAAAGCGGGGATCTCCTGGGTGAGTTCTATGGTCTTACCGCCCACAGTCACATTGCCGCCCCGGGCAAAGCCGGAGGGGTTATAGACCAAAACGCCCCCATGGGTGGCAACCTTTTCCGCCAACGCCTGCAACTTTTCACTGATAACACCGTTGCCGTATTCCGCAAGCTGGGCATAATCCTTTTCGGTGCCCTCGTACACTTCCAAAATAGAGGAACCGGGCAAAATATCGTGGAACTGGTTATGCAGTACTTTACGCCATGCGGCATAGATCCCCGAGGCATCGTAGCTGCCGCCAAAGAACAGATCTGCATAGGAAAGGGCCTCTGCCTTTTGGAGCATCAGCTCGGATTTCCGATTGCCCCGTTTATTGGCTGCCATGGAAGTGTAGGTGCCCCGATGGAACTCCAGATACAGCTCGCCCACCCATTTGGGTACCCGCTTTAATTTAGCGGTATTTTCGTCGAAGGATGCCTTGGCATCTTCCAGATAGGGGATCAGGTGATCCATTTTGGTTACCGGCAAGCCGGGCAAGCCCTTTGCCAAGCGGCGCTGTTTTTCCAGCATCCAGCGGGTGGGACCGCCACCACCATCGCCATAGCCATAGGTCATAATAGTATGCTTATTGTATTCCTTTTGCTGATACCGATCCCAGGTACCCATTACATTGGGGGCATCCAGCATTCCCACGTATGTGGTATAGTTTTCTATACTACGATCCCGTTTTGCTTTTTGGGTGGTAATAAAAGAGGAATAGATCTCGGTGCCGTCGATACCCTGCCACATAAAGGAATCGTAGGGCATCATGTTGGTATCGTTCCAGCTGATCTTGGAAGTTACAAAATAGTCTACGCCGGATTTCTTTAAGATCTGGGGCAGTGCGGCACTATAGCCGAATACATCCGGCAGGAATAAGGCTTTGGATTCCTTGCCGAATTCGTCCTTAAAGAACCGCTTGCCCTGCATGATCTGCCGCACAAAGCTTTCGCCGCCGGTAAGGTTACAATCGCACTCTACCCACATGGCGCCTTCCGGCTCCCAGCGGCCCTCGGCCACCAGTTTTTTAAGCTCTTCGAATTTTTCGGGAGCTTCTTCCTTTAAATAGCGGTACAATTCCGGCTGGGAAAGGGTGAATTGATATTCAGGGTATTTCTCCATTAGCGCAATGGCGGTGGCAAAGCTGCGCTGCACCTTTTCTCTGGTTTGCCGCCGTGCCCAAAGCCATTCCACATCGATATGGGTATGACCAATACAGTGCACCACCGGTTTGCCTTCGGTGGAGCAAAGTTTTTCGTACAGTTCTTCCTGAATAAAGGCTCTTGCCTCTGCAATGCTCTTGCGGTAGGCTTCGCTTCCCGGCTCCCGCAGATCGATCAGGTTCACGGTACGCTCCAGTACAGAAAGAGTATCCCGATACTCGGCGGTATTTTTATTCAGTGCTTTCAGCCCCTCCAAGGGGGTAAGGAGATCGTAGTACAGCCCTTCGGTTTCGGTATCGATCTTCACAATTTTATGGTACACAAACAAAGGACCATCCACCCTGAAGGTGTAAACATAGTTATGCATGGTATATGCGGTATCCGGCTCCAGATAGGCATCTTTATGGTTAAGATCCAGCCCTTGAACCATTTTACCGTTTAAGTACAAAATGCACTGGGGATTATCTGCATCCCAACCTTTGGTAATGCTGGTGGTTACCTCCAGGCGATAGGTTGCCCCCTCCTCTGCAGGGGGGGTACGGAAAGAGCCCCGCAGCCAATAATGCTCATGGGCGCCCTGAAGATATTCTATTCTTTCCCAGCCCTCTGTGGGGGGATTATTATCGGTTTTATAACCGTTGCACTTAACCCCTTCGAACTCCACAGTTGCAACTGTGGCTTTAAATAGCTTTTTTAAATTATTACAAGCCATTTTGATCTTATCTTCGATGTATAACATATCTTACACCTCCTGTTTCTTAAATTTTAACTTATATTTGGTTGAATTTCAAGCCTTTTTATGATATATTAATAAAAAAGATACCCCGGAAACCCAAGGGCTTCCGGGGCACCTTTTAAAACGTTACGTTTTAGTCGTTGCAGCAGGCCAGGATCAGGATGATAACAAGGATTACCAACAAGCAGCAATTGTTCTCGAACAAATCGTTAAAGCAACCGCACATGTGCCTTCCCTCCTCTTTCGTTATTTGTTGTATCCTATGAGGGGCTGCGAAAATGTGTTACAGAAAGGAAAAACCATGGCAGAAAAAATATATTCCATTAAAATTAAAGAGGCATTTTCCGAAAAACGCGGCTGCCCCATCTGCTCCCTGCGTAATCTTTTGGAAAAGGACGAGATCGAACGCATTTTAGGTGCCGCCATGATGGAGCCGGACACCCGCAAGGAAACCAACCGCAAAGGCTTTTGTAAAAACCATTTAGAAAAACTTTTTACTTCCGGCAATAAGCTTCCCATGGCGCTGATGCTTACTACCCATATTGATGAACTAAGCGGAAAGCTTTTTAAAGGGGACGGCAAAAAAGCCGCCGATGCTTATGATAATGCCCGTAAAAGCTGCTATTTGTGCGGCAGAATGAACTTGTTTTTAAGCCGTGTGCTGGACAACATCTGCTATCTTTACTCCGCAGAAGAAGATTTTCGCACCCTTTTGGAAGAGCAGGAATATTTTTGTGAAACGCACACTGCCCGCCTGCTGGAGATGGCAGAAAAGGCCTTACCCAAAAAAGAGCGTTCCGCCTTTGCCGCCGCAGTGGTAAAGTGTAATAAAGAATACATGGAAGCCTTGAAAGAAGATCTGGATTGGTTTTGCAAAAAATTCGATTACCGCTATGCCAAAGAGGATTGGAAAAACTCCAAGGATGCCATTGAGCGGGCGGTGAAATATCTCTCATGAAAAAGGAACGTGTTACCCCTGTATATTATCCCTGCACCGAAGAACGCCTTTGTGCTTTCACCCACGGTTTTGGGGCAGTGTTTGGGATCTTTGCCCTGATCTACATGGTTCTGTTTTCTGCCCGAGCCGGAAATACCTGGGCGGTAGTTGCCGCAGCGATCTACGGTTCCTCCCTTATTATATTATATACCATCTCCACCCTCTCTCACGCTCTGACCCATCCAACTGCCAAAAAGGTGTTTCGGGTGCTGGATCATGCCACCATCTTTCTGCTGATCGCCGGCACCTACACCCCGGTAACGCTGATCGCACTGCACGGAGGGTTGGGCTGGAGCATCTTTGGCATTCAATGGGGCATTGCCGCGGTTGGCATTGTGCTGGGCTCCGTATCCTTGAACCGATTTAAAAAGATCTCTACCTGGATCTATGTGGCAATGGGGTGGGCAATCATTATTGCCGCTTATCCTTTGATCCTGCGTATGGAACCGGCAGGGCTGATCTATTTGCTTGGCGGCGGTATTTTTTACTCGGCAGGGATGATCTTTTACCATAAAAAAGGCCCCTATTGCCATTTCATCTGGCATCTTTTCGCCTTAATCGGCTCAGTTTTGCAATTTTTTGCGGTTTCCCTTTATGTTTTACCCATGACTTTTTAGTTCCAAATAACACCCGCAAGCGTACAGAATTTTTTCCGTACGCTTGCTTTTTTATATGAAAAAGTTACAAGATTGTAACTTTTTCACCTAAAACCCTTGACTTTTTAGCGCATGTCGGCTATACTGTGTAACGGTTTTGTAATTTTTTGCTACGAAAATGTAATTTTTCGGTAAGGATTTGCATAAACTGGAAAGACGGGATCCAAACTAAAGATAGGTAAAAACAACCAAAATATAATCGCAATGTAGCGTACCCCTACCTATCTCGAATAAGGAGAATGTTTTTATGTTACACTTTAAAGAAAAGCTGCTCTGCCTTTTGCAGAAAGGCTTTGCCGCCTGCAAGGCATTAGCCCATAAGTGCGGCAACCGAATAACGGCGCTGAAGCCTCTGGCCGGCAAAACCAAAAAACTGATTTTGCGGCATCGGGTACCTACCATGGTGATCAGCTGCTGTTTGGTAATGACCATGCTGATGTCGGTGATTACCGTAAGTATCCATAAAGTAGATGTGTGGGAAGACGGCGAACAGGTAAATTCCTTTTACACCGTACTGACCAATGAAGAAGCTCTGCTGAACAAGGCAGAGATCACCCTTTCTGCCGATGATGAACTCAACATCACCGAAGAGAGCGGTGTTGTAACGGTGGAAATTGCTCGTGCCTTTCCCGTAACCATTCAGGCAGACGGCAACACCAAAACCGTGATGATGGCAAGTGGCACTGTGGGCTATGCTTTGGAAAAGGCCGGCCTTACCTGCGGCACCAAAGATATCTTAAGTCACAATGCCAATGAAAAAGTGAAAGAGAATATGAAGATCACCCTGGATCGTGTTGCCGACGAGGAGATTGTGGAAACTGTTACCCTGGATTATGAAACCAAGCGGGTTCAAACCAATGATCTTTACGTGGGCGAGACCAAGGTAAAGCAACAGGGTGAGAACGGCACAGAAAAAAGAACCTATTCTGTAACCTATTTAAACGGTAAGGAAACCGAGCGGGAGCTCATCTCCAGCGAGGTTACCAAGGAACCGGTAAACAAGATCGTGCTGGTGGGCACCAAGGTAAAGTCTACCTTTAAAAAGACTTCTTCCACCCCCACTAACTATAAAAAGGCCATCGCCATGACCGCCACCGCCTATGCCGCCGGCGGTACCACCGCTACCGGCAGACCTGCCAAATGGGGCGTAGTTGCCGTGGATCCCAATGTAATTCCCCTGGGCACCAAGGTCTATGTGGAAACCACCGACGGTAAGTATATCTACGGCACCGCTGTTGCAGCAGATACCGGCGGCGCCATCAAGGGCAATAAGATCGATATTTGCGTAAACACCCGCGCCGAAGCCTACGCCTTTGGCCGCAGAACAGTAAATGTTTATATCCTATAATTTAAAATGGGCTGTAAAAAATCTCAGGATTTTTTACAGCCCTCTTTTTTAGGGGATAGGAAAAAAGTTTGAAACCTTCAAATCAAGCCGTAACCAAAGGTTACGGGCCACCTGAGTGGCTCGATTTGGAGGTAGCAAAAGGCAATATTTTTTCTTCCTTTTTTATTTTGATACGAAAGAACGCTGTTGAAGATTACTGTTTTTTTCCTGCCTTTTGCGGTTCGGATTTTTTACAGCACTTTTTTATTCTAATTCAAAGGCGCCGGTGTAAAGCTGATAATACTTGCCCTTTTCGGCAATCAACTTTTCATGGCTTCCCCGCTCAATAATTCTGCCGTGCTCCAACACCATAATCACGTCGGAATTGCGCACGGTAGACAGGCGGTGAGCAATTACAAACACCGTTCTGCCCTTCATTAGTTCATCCATACCCTTTTGCACCAAGGCCTCGGTACGGGTATCAATGGAGGAGGTTGCCTCATCCATGATCATAACCGGGGGATCTGCCACAGCCGCCCGGGCAATGGAGAGCAGCTGCCGCTGCCCCTGGGAAAGGTTGGCGCCGTTGGCGGTGAGCATGGTATTATAGCCCTGCGGCAGGCGACGGATAAAATCATCGGCATTTGCCAGCTTTGCAGCGGCGATACATTCTTCGTCGGTGGCATCCAGCTTCCCGTAACGGATATTCTCCATTACCGTGCCGGTAAAGAGGTTAGTGTCCTGCAGGATCACGCCCAGAGAGCGGCGAAGATCTGCCTTTTTGATCTTATTGATATTAATGCCATCGTAACGAATCTTGCCGTCGGCAATGTCGTAAAAACGGTTGATCAAGTTGGTAATGGTTGTTTTGCCGGCACCGGTTGCACCCACAAACGCCACCTTCTGACCGGGCTCTGCATAAAGGGAAACATCGTGCAGCACTATTTTCTCCGGCACATAGCCAAAGTCCACATGATCCAGCACCACATCCCCCGCCAACCGGGTATAAGTTACAGTACCATCTGCCTGGTGGGGATGCTTCCACGCCCACATGCCGGTGCGCTCTCTGCATTCCACGATCTTCCCGTTTTCTTCCCTACAGTTCACCAGGGTTACATAGCCTTCGTCGGTTTCCGGTTCCTCATCCATCAACGCAAAAAGCCGGGCGGCGCCCGCCTGTGCCATCACCACCGCATTAACCTGCTGGGAGATCTGGGAAATATTTCCGGTAAACTGGCGGGTCATATTAATAAAGGGAACAACTGCCGCAATGGTAAGGGGCAACCCGGAAAGGGAAAGGTTGGGCACCTTCAACACCATCAACACACCCCCCACAAGGGCTACTGCCACATAAAGGATGTTTCCGATATTGCCCAGGATCGGCATTAAAATATTAGCGAACCGATTGGCGCTTTCCGCATCCTTAAAAAGTTGCTCATTTAAGCGATCAAAATCCTTTTTACTTTCTTCCTCGTGGCAAAAGACCTGAACCACCTTTTGACCGTTCATAATCTCTTCCACAAAGCCTTCTACCTTGCCCATGGAACGTTGCTGCCGCACGAAGAAGCGGGCACTGTTACCGCCCACAAACTTGGTAACAAACAGCATGGCTACCACACCCAGGAATACCACCAGGGTCATCCATAGGCTGTAATAGAACATAATAGCCACCACCATAGTGATCACGATTGCCGCCGTGATCATATTAGGCAAACTTTGAGACACCAACTGCCGCAGAGTATCAATATCGTTGGTATAATAACTCATAATATCACCGTGGGTGTGGGTATCAAAATAGCGGATCGGCAACCGCTGCATCCCCCGAAACATCCGTTGGCGCATTTTATTCAGGAACCCTTGGGTCACAATAGCCATCAATCTGTTGTAGGTAAAAGAGCAGGTAAGGGAGATCACATAGATGGTAAGCAATGATACAGCAATCCGCACAATGCCCCCATATACTGCATCCAGCCCTTTTACCAAGCCCTCTTCCACCAGAGCAACGGTCTTCCCCATAAAGATGGCGGGCATGGTGCTGGAAACGGCGGTGATCAGTAAGCAGACCAGCACCACGGCAAGGTGCACGGGATAGTCTTTAAAGAGTTGCTTTACCACCCGTTTCAAGGTTCCCTTGGGCACTTTGATAGGGGGACGTGTATCCGTTTTCTTAGGCATCCTGCTCACCTCCCTTATTCTGAGAGGTGTAAACCTCTTGGTAAATTGCATTGCGTGCCAGCAGTTCTTGATGGTTGCCCACATCGTCGATCCTGCCGCCGTTCATTACCACAATCATATCTGCATCCTCCACCGAGGAGATCCGCTGGGCAATAATCAACTTAGTGGTGCCGGGGATCTCTTCCTTAAAGGCCTTGCGGATCATGGCATCGGTATGGGTATCCACTGCGCTGGTAGAGTCGTCCAGGATCAGCACCTTGGGTTTCTTCAGCAGGGCACGGGCAATACAAAGGCGTTGCTTTTGACCGCCGGACACATTGGTGCCCCCCTGCTCAATATGGGTATCGTATCCATCAGGGAATTGGGTAATAAACTCATGGGCGCAAGCCAGCTTGCAGGCGTGCTCTAATTCTTCGTCGGTGGCATCTAAATTGCCCCAACGCAGGTTTTCTTTAATGGAACCGGAGAACAGAACATTCTTTTGCAGCACCACGGCAACCTGATTGCGCAGGGTCTCCAGATCATATTCCCGCACGTCCACGCCGCCCACTTTCACGGCGCCCTCCGTTACATCATAAAGGCGGGAGATCAACTGGATCAAAGTGGTTTTACTGCTGCCGGTACCGCCGATGATGCCCACCGTTTGACCGGACTTAATATGCAGATCGATGCCCTGCAAGGCAAACTGCTCTGCACGGGCGGAGTATTTAAAGCTTACATCTTCAAAATCCAGAGAACCATCTGCCACCTCATAAAGAGGCTCGGCAGGATTCTTTACGATGGTTTGCTCTTCCAGCACCTCCACGATACGGCGGGCAGATTCTGCCGACATGGTCACCATCACAAAGATCATGGAAAGCATCATCAGGCTCATAAGGATCTGCATACCGTAGGTAAGCAAAGCAGAAAGCTGACCCACATCCAAGGCTTTGCCGTTGGTATTGATGATCAGCTGAGATCCAAAAAAGATCACCACCAGCATTACAATATGCAAACACAACTGCATTAAGGGATTGTTCAATGCCAGGATCTTTTCTGCGCGGGTAAAATCCATGCTCACATTCTCCGAAGCGGCGGCAAACTTTTCCGTTTCCCGCTCCTCACGCACATAGGCTTTTACCACCCGCATCCCCTGAATGTTTTCCTGCACGGAGTTATTCAGATCATCGTATTTACGAAATACCTTGCGGAAAATGGGCATTGCCTTACGGGCGATCGCAAACAAACCAAAGCCCAAAATCGGGATCACCACCGCAAACACCCACGCCATTTTTCCGCCCATGTAAAACGCCATAAAGAATGCAAAGATCATCATAAAGGGGGCGCGGAAAGCGGTGCGCACCAACATCATAAACGCCATTTGCACATTAGCCACATCAGTGGTTAAGCGGGTAACCAGGCTGGAGGTGGAAAACTTATCGATATTACCAAAGGAAAACCGCTGCACGTTATAAAATAGGTCCTTACGCAGGTTCTTGGCAAAGCCGCAAGCGGCAGTGGCACAAAAATGCCCTGCCAACCATCCGCAGGTAAGGGATAGTGCGGCTAATATCAACAACATACCGCCGAATTTTAACAGTTTATTTAACTCACAGCCCGCTTTGATCTCATTGACCAGCTCCGCTGTTAAAAAGGGGATAATACATTCGATCACCACTTCCAGCATCACAATGGCCGGTGATAAGATAGAAGCGGTTTTGTATTCCCGAATGCATCCCGCCAATCGCTTGATCATGCAACTTCTCCTTTATTTAATCATATTAGTATTATTATAGCAAAACGCCTTTTTGCAGTCAACGAAAAAGAAGAGGGAAGAAAAACGAAATTCCCTCCCCCTTTTTTGAATTTTTTGGTTATTTTTAAAACTAATTAATTTAGTTAATTAACTGTTTGTGCCGCCCGAGGGGCGGCTGAAAGGGGCACTTGTAAACATTTGCGGGAAACTCAAAGCATCCGGACACAGGGGGATACGGTGCGCTCTGCACTTTTGTCGACCGCTGCGGGCGGTTCACGACAAAAGCACAGTGCTGCCGACTTCGCAGTCCGAAAAAGCTGACGCGCCTTTTCGGCTGCTGGCTTTGAACTTTTTTGCCATG
>JAZSRD010000061.1:0-30116 GCA_045538295.1 Eubacteriales bacterium | reverse complement strand
AAAAGCCAAGTCGAAGGGGCACCCTTCGACTTGGCTTTTTAATATTTTAAGATACATATAAAATTAGATGCATATTGAAATATGACAAAAAATATTGACAAAATAGAAAATTATGGTATAATATAATCAAAAGGTGGTGATTATCATGGTAAGTCTAAAATATGAATTATCAATAATTAGTTTATTACCATGTGCGAATCGCTTATCTTCATTAAATGTGAGGTTTCCATTAAAGATCTTAACATAATGGCGTATAAACCGTTGTAACACAGGTTTATACGCCATTTTTGTAACATGGGTTTACTCAGGCAACTTTTAAAGTTACCGGTGGAGGGCATCATGATGTCGTAATATATGGTACGCACATAACTGCAGGATACATAAATATTATGGATCCTGAATATGGAAAGTGTAGTACATCTACAACAAATAGTTTCAATGCATATGTTTATGTGAGTGGATATTCTGGGGCAACATTAACATTATTCACGGCAACGTGTAAATATACTACGGCATAGGAGAAAATGGATATGAAATTTAAATGGTGGTTTATAAGTGCTTGTACGATCATGGTTATATTTGTTGTCGTCCTGGTTGCAGTGTTTTGGAAAACTGATAAAATGCGCACGCAAGAATGGCTTACCGATTTAAAAATCAATGATGTTGAAATGATCGGTTTGTATTCTGCATCCGGTGATGGCACCATTGCCTGTGAGTTCAACAAAGCAGAAAAGGAAGGGGTTGTTAAAATTTTAAATGCCGCAAAACTCTTATCTGAGGGGAGTAAGGAGTTGAACGTGGTGGGGGGACCACACCCGAATTTTTTGTTGGTAACAAAGAAGGGGAAGACAGTTGATTTTTCCGTATACGGAGGATATTTGTATATAAACGGAAAATACTATCTTTGCCCTTGGGCAGAAGAAGCATTAATGTATTATTATGAAGATCATGTTGAAGAAGTAAATGCCCATGCTCCAAAGTATTAAAAAGTAAAAAGCCAAGTCGAAAGACTTGGCTTTTTGTTATCCTTCAAATCCAACCAACAGGCCGCCTTCTTCGGCATAGAAGCTGCAAAGAGCGGTACATTCCCGGATTTTGATATCTGCGTGGGAAAACATATTTTTGATTCTTTGGAGCAGGTTTTCTGCCGCTTCCTTATTGCAACAGTGGGCGATCCGCACCTTGCCGCCGTTATAACCGCTGGTTAACATTTCGGAAAAGAGGGTTTCCATGGTCTTTGCGGTGCCCCGACATTTGTGCAAGGGTTGGAGGGTTCCTTTGTCGGAGGCTTTTCCCACAATGCGAATGCCCAGCACGCCCACCAGCTTGGCTTTGGCATGGCTTACTCTACCGTTATTGGCAAGATTTTTTAAAGACTCCAGGCTAAAAAGCAGGTGACTTTTTCGGCAGTATTTGGTAATAGCCTGCACCGTGTCCTCAAAGGAAAGCCCCGCCTGCTTTAAGGCGGCAAGATTTTCGATAATCAGTTCCATTTCCGGACCGGCGGAAAGGGTATCCACAATGTGGATCTTGGTTTCGGGGTGTTCCTGCAAGTACAAATTACGTGCCTGCACGGCGGCGGAATAACTGCCGGAAAGAGAGCTGGTGATGGTAACGGCATACACTTCCTCCGCACCGGCAAAGGCATCCATCCAATCCTGCACGTTGGGGCAGGAGGTGGTGGAGCGCTGGTTGGTACTTTTTAGCATCCGGATCATCTCGGCAATGTTCAACCGGGGAGTATCAATAAAATCCGTATCCTCGCAGGTGATCTTCAAGGGAACATATGCATAAGGGCTTTCTCCCTCTAAAGTAAAAAGATTGGAGGAGGAATCGGAAAGAATTTTATAGCTCATGTGGAACCTCTTTCTTTAAATTTACTTCATTATATTATAAAAATTTGGTTCGTCAACAAAGATTAAGGAGATTTAATTTTAGAAACCCTCTTTTTTTATCCTTAAAATTCGTATATAATAAAATTAGAAAAAAGAATCGGAGGAAGATCTGATGGAAATAAAAACAATTTTAAGTGCAGTGGACCATACCCTTTTGAAGCCGGAGGCTACCTGGGAGCAAATTAAAGAGATCGTGGACGATGGAATTACTTATCAAACCGCATCCGTTTGTATTCCCGCCGCCTTTGTAAAAAGAGCGGCAGAATATGCCAAGGGCAGGGTGGCGATCTGCACCGTGATCGGTTTTCCCTGCGGTTATGCCACCACCGCCGCCAAATGCTTTGAGGCGAAGGATGCAGTGGAAAACGGCGCCGACGAGGTGGATATGGTGATCAACATCGGCTGGGTGAAAAACTGCCGGTGGGAGGATCTTCTTCGGGAGATCAACGCCGTGAAGGCTGCCTGCGGCGATAAGATTTTAAAAGTAATTATTGAAACCTGCCTGCTGACCGATGCAGAAAAGATCAAAATGTGCCAGATCGTAAGCAAGTCCGATGCTGATTTTATTAAAACCTCCACCGGCTTTTCCACCGGTGGTGCTACCCGGGAAGATATTGCCTTATTTGCCAAGTATGTTACCGGCAACACCAAAATTAAGGCGGCCGGAGGAATCCGTTCTTTAAAGGACGCAGAAGACTTTTTAAAGCTGGGTGCTCACCGTTTGGGCACCAGCGCCATTGTGAAGATTGTGAAGGAGGGCGCAAAGAATGAAACATTATCCCACACCGCATATTAATGCCACTCCCGAGGATTTTGCCAAAACTGTGCTGATGCCGGGGGATCCCCTGCGGGCAAAATTCATTGCGGAGCATTACTTGAAAAATGCCGAACTGGTGAACAACGTGCGGGGCGTGCAGGGCTATACCGGCAGCTATAAGGGGGAGAAAATCTCTGTAATGGCAAGCGGTATGGGCATGCCTTCCATTGGTATTTACAGTTACGAACTGTTTGAATTTTTCGGGGTGGAGCAGATCCTGCGGGTAGGCTCTGCAGGGGCACTGCGGCAGGATGTGAACCTGCGGGATATTGTGTTGGGCGCCGGCGCCTGTACCAATTCCGATTACGCCCGGCAATTCCACCTGCGGGGAACCATGGCACCCATTGCCGATTTTGGGTTGCTCCAAACCTGCGCCGCCGAAGCGGAGCGTATGGGACTGCCTTACCATGTGGGCAACCTGCTTTCCTCCGATACCTTTTACGATCCCGGTGAGGGAGATACCCTTGCCTGGGGTAAAATGGGGGTATTGGCAGTGGAAATGGAAGCGGCGTCTTTGTATTTGAATGCTGCCCGCTGCGGTAAACGGGCCCTTGCTATCTGCACCATTTCCGATTCCCTGGTTACCGGGGAGGCAACCTCTGCCGCAGAACGGCAGAATTCTTTTACCGATATGATGGAACTGGCACTTGCCACTGCAATTAAAAAATGAAAGTATTCTTGATTGTTTTAGATAGTTTGGGTGTCGGCGCTCTGCCGGATGCGGCAAAGTTTGGCGATAGGGGCGCCCATACCTTAAAAAGCATTGCAAAAAGCCCTGCTTTTTCGGTGCCTAATTTGCAAAAATTGGGGCTGGGCAATATTGAGGGGCTGGACTTTATCGGTGCGGCAGAGCAACCCCTGGGGGCTTACGGCAGGGCAAAAGAACTTTCCCAAGGAAAGGATACCACGGTGGGGCACTGGGAACTTGCCGGGGTGATCTCCCAAAATCCCTTGCCCACTTTTCCCAATGGGTTCCCCCGGGAATTCTTGGAAAAATTCACTCAAATTTCCGGGCGGGGCGTTCTTTGTAACCTGCCCTATTCCGGCACCGAGGTGATTCGGGATTACGGGCAAGAATCGGTGGAAACCGGAAAACTCATTGTATACACCTCTGCCGACAGTGTGTTTCAAATTGCCGCCCACGAAGAGGTGGTTCCTTTGGAGGAACTATACGAGATCTGCCGCAAGGCACGCTCTCTTTTAACAGGGAAGTGGGGTGTGGGCAGAGTGATTGCACGCCCCTTTATAGGCACCCCGGGGCAATATCAGCGTACCGCCAATCGGCGGGATTTTTCCCTGGAGCCCACCCACAAAACACTGTTGGACGTGCTGAAAGAAAATCATGTTCACACCGTTTCGGTGGGGAAGATCGCCGATATTTTTGCCGGGCGGAGTATTGACCGTTCTATTCCCACCCACGGAAATGCCGAGGGAATGGCAGAAACGCTGAAACTGGCAAAAGAGGATTTTAGCGGCTTTGTGTTTGTGAATTTGGTGGATTTTGATATGCTTTACGGTCACCGCCAGGATGTGGACGGCTATGCGGCGGCACTTAAAGCCTTTGATACCTGGCTTCCGGAGCTCTTAAAAGAACTAAAACCGGAGGATCGATTGATCATTACCGCCGATCATGGGTGCGATCCCGCCGATCAAAGCACCGATCACACCCGAGAGTATGTTCCTATTTTAGTTTACGGTGAAGAACCCCGAAATTTGGGAACACGCCTATGTTTTTGTGATGTGGGACAAACGGTTGCCGGGTGGTTTGGTGTAAAATTACACCACGGAAAGGATCTGTTTTTATGAGAGATTTATTAAATAAAGCGTTGGAAGCACGCAAGAATTCTTATGCGCCCTACTCCGGCTATCGGGTGGGGGCGGCACTCCTGGCAAAGGATGGAACAATCTACCTGGGCAGCAATGTGGAAAACGCATCCTTTTCTGCCACCATCTGCGCCGAACGGAGCGCTTTTGCAGCGGCGGTGAGTGCTGGGGAGCAGGAGTTTTGCGCCATTGCGGTGGCAGGGGGAAAAGGGGAAAAAGCGGACTCTGCTGCGGCACCCTGCGGCATTTGCCGGCAGGTGATGGCAGAATTTTGCGATAAAGATTTTAAAATTATTTTAGGGAATGAAACCGTGATGGAGCAGTATACCTTGGAGCAACTGCTGCCCCTTTCGTTCCAATTGGAGGATTAAACCGTGCGGGCTGTGGATCTGATCGAAAAAAAGAAACGGGGCAAGGAACTAACAGAAGGGGAACTGCGCTTTTTGATCGAAGGCTATACCCGGGGTGAGATCGCCGATTATCAAATGTCTGCCTGGGCAATGGCGGTGTATTTTCAGGGGATGACCCAAAAGGAAACAGCCGCCCTAACCATGGCTATGGCAGAAAGCGGCGATCGAGTGGATCTTTCCCCTTTGGGAAATGCCACTGTGGATAAGCACAGCACCGGTGGTGTGGGGGATAAAACCAGCCTGATCGTAACCCCCATCGTGGCATCCTTAGGCGGTGTGGTAGCCAAAATGAGCGGACGGGGACTGGGGCATACCGGTGGTACCGTGGATAAATTGGAATCCATTCCCGGCTACCGCACCGAACTTTCCGCCGATGAATTTATGACCCAAGCCCAAAAGGTGGGCTTGGTGGTGGCAGGGCAGAGCGGAAATTTAGCCCCTGCCGATAAAAAACTTTACGCTCTAAGGGATGTTACCGCCACGGTGGATTCTATTCCCCTGATCGCCTCCAGTATTATGAGCAAAAAACTGGCGGCAGGTGCGCAGTCTATTGTGTTGGATGTGAAATGCGGCAGCGGCGCTTTTATGAAAACACCGGAGGCGGCGGCAGAGTTGGCCAAGGAAATGGTGAAGATTGGCACCGCCTGCGGGCGAAATGTTTCAGCGCTGATCACCAATATGGATCTGCCCCTGGGTACTGCTGTGGGAAATGCCATAGAGGTGGAGGAAGCCCTGGAGGTTTTGCAGGGCAAGGGCCCCGAGGATCTGCGGGACGTCTGCCTGGCACTGGCGGCAGAGATGCTCGCCCTTTGCCATGGCTGGCAGCAGGAGAAGGCCATGGAGCAGGCAAAGGATGCGCTGTGTTCCGGCAAGGCCTATGCTAAAATGCAGGAGTGGATCGCCGCCCAAGGGGGCAATCTGGATGCCTTTGAGGCAGAGCGGAATGGGGAGATCCCATCGGATACCGTAAGGGCGCCGAAAGAGGGCTATATCACCGGCATGGATGCGGAAAAGATCGGGATTGCCGCCATGCTGCTGGGTGCCGGACGGGCAACCAAAGAAGATGCCATCGATTTTCATGCGGGGTTAAAAATTTTGAAAAAGACCGGGGAGCGGGTCAAGGCGGGGGAACCACTGGCGGTTTTATATACAGCCACCGGCAGAGATTTTGAAACGGCAAAGAATTGTTATTTGGGGGCTTTGACCTTTGGGAAAGAGCAACCGGAGCAACAGCCGCTGATCTACAGTAAGATCGGGGGCGTGAAATGAGCGGATTGTGCTGCCCTGTGTGCAGGGAACTGCTTAACCGGGAGGAAAAGCGGTACCGTTGCCCCCAAGGGCATAGTTACGATATAGCCAAACAAGGGTATGTGAACCTGCTTCAAAGCCAGCGTTCCTCGAACCGAAACCATGGGGACGATCGGGAAATGATCGTTGCCCGCCAACAGTTTTTGGAGCAGGGCTATTATGCCCCTTTGCGGGATCTATTGACAGAAAAAGTGTATTTTTACACCGATAAAAATGGCGTAATTGTCGATGCAGGCTGTGGAGAGGGCTGGTATGCCGAGGGAGTTGCCTCCCAACTGAAAGATGCCACGTTAATGGGCTTTGATATATCCAAGGAAGCCTTGAAATGGGCGGCAAAGCGTAAGGGTTTTGCCCATTTGGCGGTGGCAAGCTGCTATGCCATGCCGTTAAGAGCCAATAGTGTGGATGCTCTTTTGAACCTCTTTTCTCCCTTGGCGGCAGAGGAGTATGCCCGGGTATTGAAAACCGGCGGGCACCTTTTCCGTGTGGTGCCCGGGGAGCGGCATCTGTGGGAATTAAAAGCGGCGGTTTACGATACGCCCCTGCCCAACCGCCCGGAGCTGGAGGAACTGCCGGGGCTCAAATTGGTGGAGCGGTGCCCGGTGCAGGGGGAGATTACGCTGAAAAACAGCAGGGAAATTCAATCTTTGTTTCAAATGACTCCCTATGCTCATCGCACTTCCCCAAAAGATCGGGCAAAACTGGAGGGACTTCAAGCCCTTACCACCCGCACGGAGTTTACATTGTTAATTTACGAGAAAATATAAAACAGGCGCCTTTGGAATTTACCAAAGGCGCCTATTTTAATCAATTTATCACATTCAACAGTTCCAGGGGTTTGCGGATCACAAAATCGGCAGTTTTTACCTGCTCTTCGCCGCCCAGGCCCCAAACACAGCCCACAGAGCGAACGCCGGCATTTTTAGCCACATCAATATCAAAATGCATATCCCCCATGTAGAGGCATTCCTCCGGTTGAATGCCGTTATCTTTTAAGATCATGTGTAGGGCGGTGGGGTCCGGTTTCATGGGGATGCCCTCCCGCTGGCCGTAAACTTCGTCCAACTTTCCGTGAAGTTTGCCGTTGCAGATCAGCAGTGTTTGGTTGTGGGGGCGGTTGGAGAGCACCACTCGGCGAATGCCCTTTTTGCCCAATGTATCCAGCATTTCCTCAATGCCCTCATAAAGATCCACCAAGGGGGAGGGGTCTTCCTCATATAAACTGTCGTAATAGGCAAAGATCTCCTCCACATCTATCTGCAGGCCGCATTCGCCCATCACTCCTTTGAGCAGGTTACGCCCGCCGTGCCCCACGTGGCATAGGATCCTTTCCGCCGGCAGGGGGGCTTTTCCGTAATGAGCAATGGTCTTATTTACAATGGCAGGGATCATCCGAGAGGTATCGGTAAGGGTTCCGTCCATATCAAAAGCAATCAATTTGATCACGATTATCCCATCCTTTCTGAATTGATGCTATTTTATCACAAACAAGGGTGGTAATCAAGGGATTTTTATGCTATACTAATGCTATACTAAAGTTATCATTTTGAAAGGAGGCAAGCCCCATGAAATTCCCCCAAGCCGTAACCGATAAACTGGCGGTGCTCACCGGCAGACCCGGTGTATATTTGATGAAAGACCGGGAGGGAACGATTATTTATGTGGGCAAAGCCAAAAACCTGAAAAATCGGGTGTCCTCTTATTTTACCGGAGTAAAAAGCCACACCGCCAAGGTAATGGCCATGGTGGAAAAGGTGGCGGATTTTGATTATATTTGCGTAAATTCCGAAATGGAAGCGTTGATCTTGGAAAACGTGCTGATCAAGGAGCACGATCCCAAATACAACATTTTACTTAAAGACGATAAAACCTATCCTTATGTAAGTATCGACCTACGGGAGGATTACCCCCGACTGAAGGTACTGCGGCAGGAGAGCCGGGAGGGAAAACGGCTGTTTGGTCCCTTTCCTCAAATGGGGGCGGCAGCGGAGATTGTGCGTACCGCAAATGATCTGTTTGGGCTTGCCACCTGCAATCGGCAGTTCCCCCGGGATCTTCGCAAAGGGCGTCCCTGCCTGCGGCATCATATCGGCTGCTGTGTGGGGGTGTGCACCGGCAGGGTATCCAAGGAGCAGTACCGGGAGCGGTTGGATGAGGCGATGGATTTTCTAAAGGGGGATTACAAAGCCCTCATTGCCCAGCTGAACCAAAAGATGGAGCAAGCGGCAGAAAATTTACAGTTTGAGAAGGCGGCAGCCCTGCGGGATCGGATCCGAAAGATCGAAAAACTGGGGCAAAACCAGATCATCACCGGCAAGGAGTACATCGACCAGGATGTGCTGGATGCGGTGCGGATGGGAGATCTCTTGGCAGTAGGCGTGCTGGTAATCCGGGGCGGCCGTATGCTGATGCAGGATACGGTGCTGATCCGGGACGGTGTGGAAGAAAATTGGGTAGGTGCTTTCCTGCAGCGGTATTACCGGCAGGGGGAGCAGCTGCCTAAAGAACTATTGTTGCCATACCCTCCGGAGGATGAGCAGCTGCTTACCGAATATTTAAGCAACTTAAAAGGCGGCAGTGTGCATCTGCGCTATCCCCAACGGGGCAAGGGCACGGAACTGCTTGCTCTTTGCCGCAAAAATGCTTCGGAAAAACTGGCAGAGCGGGAGGCGGCGGGAGATCGCACCCGTAAAACCGCTATTCTGATTGCCCAAACCTTGGGGTTGGCAGAGCCGCCCAAACGGATCGAAATGTACGATATTTCCAACTTTGGCAGTGAATCCATGGTGGGCGGTATGATCGTGTGGGAAGAGGGGCGGTTTAAGCGGAGCGCCTACCGGAAGTTTGAGATCCGGGAGCAATACATGCAGGATGATTATGCTGCCACCCGGCAGATGCTGGAGCGGCGGCTTGCCCACCTGGGCGATGGAGAATTCGGCGGTACGCCGGATCTGATCTTAATGGACGGGGGGCTGCAGCATATCCATGCGGTGCAGGATCTGTGCGGCGATATTCCCCTGTTTGGGTTGGTAAAGGATCGCCGCCACCGCACCCGGGGGCTGGTGTCCGACGAGGGAGAGCTGGATCTGCGGAGCGATCCTACCCTCTACGCTTTTTTTGCTTCCCTGCAAGAGGAAGTGCACCGCTACGCCATTACCTATATGAAAAAGAAGCATAGTAAAAAAATGACCCGCTCGCCCCTACTGGATCTACCCGGCATGGGGGAGGCGCGGCTGAAAAAGTTTAAAAAAGCCTATCCCAAGGGGATCGGCACAGATACGCCGGAGGAGATTCGAAAAAAAGCCGGCCTGCCCCTGAAATTGGCGCAGGCGGTATGGGAGCATGATCAAGGAGGTGGATCGGCATGATGCGGATTATAGCCGGGGTGCGCCGGGGCAAAAAACTGGCGACTTTGGAGGGAGAGGATACCCGCCCCACTCTGGAGCGGTTAAAGCAGGCACTCTTTTCTGCCATTCAGTTTGAACTGGCGGATCGGTATGTGCTGGATCTTTTTGCCGGCAGCGGTCAGTTGGGGCTGGAGGCCCTTTCCCGGGGGGCGGCAAAATGCTGGTTCAACGATAAAAATCCTGCCGCCGCCGCAGTGGTGCACCGGAATGTGGTGGATTGCGGATTTGAAAATAATGTAAAAGAAACTTGCATCGACTATACCATGTGTGTTAAAATGGTAGAAAAGGAAGCAAAACGCCCGGATCTGATCTTTTTAGATCCCCCTTACGGGAAAGGAATTGCCGGGGATGCGGTGGAAAAGCTTTCCCCCCTCCTGGCGCCCGGTGCCCTGGTAGCGGTGGAAACCGGTGCAGAGGAAACGGTTCCTCATGCCGGGCTTACCTTGCGTAAAGAATATCGGCAGGGTACGGTAAAAATGACCCTTTTGGAAAAGAGGAGTGAAGAAGCATGCGAATAGCGATCTGCCCGGGATCTTTTGATCCGGTAACACTGGGGCATTTGGATATTATATCAAGAGCCGCAAAACTCTTTGATAAGGTGTATGTGGCAGTGCTGGGAAACAGCGCCAAAAAGCCGATGTTTTCGGTGGAACAACGTATGGAAATGCTGGAACGGTGTATTACAGACCTATCCAATGTGGAAGTGGTTACCTTTTCCGGACTGCTGGTGGATTGTGCCCGGGAATATAATGCGGTGGCCATTGTAAAAGGCTTGCGGGCGGTAACGGACTTTGAGTATGAGTTCCAAATGGCGTTGATCAATAAAAAAATGAACCGTGAGGTAGAAACACTGTTTCTGAATACCAACTCTAAATATATGTATCTTTCTTCCAGCATTGTAAAAGAGGTGGCAAAAAACGGCGGGGACATTACCGATTTTGTGCATCCTGCAGTGGCGGAAGATATTAAAAAAGGAATTTTAAAGGAGATTAAGGGATGAAGATCGAAGAAATTTTAATGGCTATGGAAGACCTTTTGGAGGATGCCTGGAACCTGCCCATGAGCGGCGGTAAACGGGTGGTAAGCACCACAGAACTGCAGGATCTGATCACCGATCTGCGTGCCTCTTTGCCTGAGGAGATCCGCCAGAGCAACGAGATCATTGCCCGCCGGGACCGTATTATCCTGCAGGGTCGGGAAGAGGCCGATCTGGCCATTCAAACCGCCCGTGCCAAGGCAGAAAAGATGGTTTCCCAGGAGGCGATCTACCGTGAGGCACAGCAACAGGCACAAGAGATCATCGCCCAGGCTCAAAAGAATGCCAAGGAAATGAAGAATGCCACTGTGGA
Source organism: Eubacteriales bacterium (assembly GCA_045538295.1). Classification (GTDB taxonomy): domain Bacteria; phylum Bacillota; class Clostridia; order Oscillospirales; family QAKW01; genus QAKW01. Next base: position 19,106 of record JAZSRD010000061.1, on the reverse strand, counting down.
GTATTGCGACAGCATTTTGGCTCGCACCGCCGAAAACCTGGTGAAGAGCAGCCAAGCTATCGAAGAGACTCGGAAATCCATTCGCAAGCAGCAGGCATGAGTAAAGAGCGGGTCTATATTTTAGATTGGATCCGAGGGATCGCTGTATTGGGCATGATTTTACATCATGCCCTTTTTGCCGTTGAAATTGTAAGTTATCTCTTTGGAACCCCCATAACCTTTCCCATTCTGCAAACCCGTGTGTTTTGGGTATTGCAGGAAATTTTTGTGGGCGCCTTTTTATTGGTGAGCGGCATCTGCACCGCCTTTTCCCGCAGTGTGTTGCGGCGGGGCACTATTGTAACCGGCGCCGCCTTGGCAATCACTCTGGTGACCGGTGTTCTTCTGCCTGCATTGGGGGTGACCGGTCTTGAAATTTGGTTTGGAATTTTGCATATGTTCGGGCTCTCCATGCTGCTATACGGGCTTTTTACCTGCAAAAAACGTTGGGTGCCGGTGGTTACCGGCGTGGTATTGTTTGTGCTCTATTTGGCGGTAATTACCTGCCGTGGCATGGCATGGGCAGATAACGCCTTGGCGGTGATCGGAGTGATGCCGGAGGAATTTTATTCTGCCGATTATTACCCCCTATTGCCCTATTTCTTTTTGTATCTTGCGGGCACCTTTTTGGGACCCTTGGTGCGGGATCGCCGCCTGCCGGAACGATTTTATACTTTGCGGCTCCGGCCGGTGGAGTGGATCGGCAGGCATTCCCTGTGGATCTATATTCTGCACCAGCCCCTGATCTTTGGAATCTGTGCCTTGATATTTTGGCTTATATAATAAAAAGGATTTGCAACACGCAGCGGTGTTGCAAATCCTTTTTTATTTAGCGGGAATAAATTTTGGCATAAGCCTGGGCAATATTCAGCGTGTGGTCACCAATTCTTTCAAAGTCGGTAAGCAGTTCGGAATAAAGCACGCAAGCCTCTTCGGTGCATTTGCCCTGGCGCATCCGCTCCAGATGCTGCTCCCGATAGGCCACTGTCATATCGTCCATTTGCTGCTCCATGGCGGCAATATCCGAAAGCCATTCTGTTATATCTGCGTCGGGATGCAAAACCTGGTGGATTGCCTTTTTGGTAATTTCCTGCATTTCCTGAATCTCTGCACGGGCACGTTCGGAAAATTGGATGGATTTACGATGGATTACCTCCACATAATCGCCTATATTATCCGCATGGTCGCCAATTCGTTCGGCGTTGCCGGTAATCAAAAAGTATTCCTCGATCTTGGCAACATTGGTTCGGCTGTTGTTATGCACCAGGATCTTGGAAATATATTGGGAGAGCTCTTTGTTCAGGGTATCGATGATCTCTTCTGTTTCCTTGATTTTATCCAAAGCAGAAAGGTCGGCGTTCAGCACGGCACGGTAGCAGCGGTCTACATTTTCACCGGCAAGGGTAACCATGCGGGCGATTTCCCGATGGAGCAGGTCTTCGTGCACGGCGGTGGCACCCAAATTAAAGTTTGCTCTGCGGAATTCTTCAGACAAGGCAGTGATTGCTGAAGTTTGATTTTCCGGCTTATCGGGTAATATCTTTTCTGCCAGGGTTGCCAGGTAAGAACCAAAGGGCAGTAGCAGCAGGGTGGTGGTGAGGTTAAAGACGGTGTGCATATTGGCGATCTGGGCAGCGGGTGCGCCGGGTGTAATGGCACCTACCCAATCGGTGATAGGCAGCAGGAGGCAAAGGGTGGTGAAAAAAGCGGTACCGATCAGGTTGAATGCCAGGTGGATCACGGTGGTTCTTTTGGCACTGCGGTTGGCACCAATTGCCGCCAGAAGGGCGGTAATACAAGTACCGATGTTTTGCCCAAACAACACGAATACTGAATTGGAAAAGCTGATCAGTCCGGCAGTTGCAAGGGCCTGTAGAATACCTACCGATGCAGAAGAGGATTGAATAACTGCAGTAAATAAAGCACCGATAAGGATTCCGAATAAGGGGTTGGAAAAGTTTGTCATTAGGGAAATGAAGGCTTCAGAGTCCCGCAATCCGCTCATGGCATCGCTCATCATTTCCATGCCGATAAAAAGCACACCCAATCCGGCAGCGATCTTGCCGTAGTGATGGATCTTGGGCGATTTCAGGAACACGATCATGGATACGCCGATAAAGGCGATCAACGGTGCCAAAAATCCCACGTCAAGGGCAATTAATTGACCTGTAATGGTGGTACCGATATTGGCACCCATAATGATCCAAACCGCTTGCTTTAAGGTCATCATGCCGGAATTTACAAATCCCACCGCCATTACCGTTGTGGCAGAGGAAGATTGAATGGCGGCGGTGATCCCTGCGCCTACCAAAACGCCTAAAAAGCGGTTGGCAGTCAACTTCTCCAAGATCTTTTTCATTCGGTTGCCGGCAGCGTCCTCTAAGCCATTGCTCATCATTTGCATACCGTATAAGAATAGGGCAAGACCACCCAGCAACCCTAAGATTTCCGAAACTCCCATAAACGTCCTCCAAATGGCAAAATCAGGGGCAGGCCCTGAGGACCTGCCTCATATAAAAAGATAAGATTGGTTAATTTTCGCTGCGGATCAATCCATATTGACCGTCTTTGCGGCGGTAGACCACGCTGACCTTTTCGGTATCACTGTCCAGGAACATAAAAAAGTTATGATCCAGCAGGTTCATTTGCATGATGGCTTCGTCCAGATTCATAGGCCGCAGAAATACTTCTTTGGTACGCACCAGGTTAAAATCGTCCTCGCCGTCTTCCCAAGGATCAAAGCCGGGGTCTTCCCCGTAAAGGCTCTTGGAAAGGCGGGTCTTGTTTTTACGCACCTGCCGGATCAAAAGATCAATGATCTCGTCCAGCGCCATCATTTTGTCCACGGCACTGCGTTCGCCACGAAAGAGCATGCCGTGATCCGCCACGGTCACCTCAACGGTGACCTCCTCCCGAACGACGGTGAATGTGAGGGTTACGGCTGCTTCATCTGTAAAAAACTTGTTGAGCTTCAGCAGCTTTTTTTCAACTAACTGTTTTTCTTTTTCGGATAAAGTTAGTTTTTTGGTTACATACGTCGTTTTCATTGAGGTCACTCCTTTTTTGTGATTTGAAAGTATATGCAAACACTTTCTTTAATTTAAGTATACTACAAATAGAAGAAAAAATATAGGGGTTCGTATAAAATTTTACACACAGGGTACCCTCTGCCAAACTTTTGCGAAATGTGCTGAAATTATTGACTTTTTGCGTATATTTCGCTATAATATTCTTTGGTGTTTTTAACACCATCTATTTTTTTAGGAGGCATTTTACCATGGCTGTTTCGGATTTTCCCCGGGTATTGACCCATCTGCGAAAAGAGGCGGGGCTTTCCCAAAAAAAGGCGGCAGAGAGTTTGGGGATCTCCCAGGCGTTGCTTTCTCATTATGAAAAGGGGATCCGGGAATGCGGCCTGCTTTTTTTAGTGCGTGCTGCCGATTTTTACGGTGTTTCTGCCGATTATCTGTTGGGCCGCTCGTTGGAGAAAAACGGTTCCGCCATTATGCTGGAGGAGGTTCCCGACGAAGACGCCGCCGGTCAGGGAAATCGGGGCGCAGGCAGCCTGCTTCCGGTGCTGAATAAAAAACTTATTTGCAATTCGGTTACGGTGGTGGAAGATATTTTGGGTGCCACCGGCGATAAAGACCTGATCAACAAGGTTTCGCTATATCTGCAAATCAGCGTTTATCAAATGTTCCGCCGTTTGTATAACGGCAACCCGGAAAACCCTCAAACCTTTTTTGGAGCAGAGGCGGATGTGGCTGCTATGATGGCAGACGGTGCTATGAAAAAATTAGAGGTGGAGATCCAAGGGCGATTGAAGAAAGTGAAGCGTCTTCCGGAAATGGACGAAAATCAAATTCGGGAAAAATATCCCATGTTTGCAACCTCATTATTTAATCTGTTGCAAAATGCAGAAACCGCCATTGGCGGACGTAAAAAATAATAAAAAACGGCTCTGTAGAGCCGTTTTTTAATTACCTTTTAATGGTGTAAAATTACACTTTATGCCATTTTAAACATCTTTAAGGCGTTTTCGTCGGTGAACCGTTCGATCTCTTCCGGGGTGGTGCTCCGAATGGCGGCGATCTCGGCGGCTACTGCCGGCAGATACAGGGAAGAATTGCGCTTGCCCCGATAGGGAACCGGCGCCAGGTAGGGGCTATCCGTTTCCAGCATCAGCCGATCGGCGGGTACTGCCGCCGCCACCTCTTTGGCGACCCGGGCATTTTTAAAGGTGACCACGCCTCCCATGGAGATGGACCAACCTAATTCCACCACTTCCCGCAGGGATTCCACCGAACCGCTGTAGCAGTGAAAAATGCCGGTATTATGGGGGTGTTCCCGCAGAATGTTTAATGTATCTTGCATGGCATTGCGGGAATGGATCACCACCGGCAGGTTTAGTTCCTCTGCCAGTGCCAGCTGGGCATGAAACCACTTTTGCTGCACCGGCTTGCAAACGGTATCGTAATAATAATCCAGCCCGATCTCGCCGATGGCTACTACCTTGGGGCTTTGTGCCAAGGCACGGAGTTCATCTAACCCCCGTTCTTCCAGCTCGGCGGAATCGTGGGGGTAGATCCCCACAGAAGCGTAGATAAAATCGTTTTCTGATGCCAGTTCAACGGCACGCTTGCAGGAGGCATGGGTACTGCCGGAGTTGATCACTCGCTTGATCCCCGCTTGCCGCATTTGAGCAAGCACCTCTGCCCGGTCTTCATCGAACCGTTCATCGTCTAAATGGGCGTGTACATCGATCATCGGATCACCGCACCGTTTTCCAAGGAGTCATCCAGGAAGATCACCTTTACGCCGTCGGCGCTATCGGCTGCCAGGAGCATCCCCTCGCTTAAGGTACCACGCAGCTTGGCAGGCGCCAGATTATCCACCAGGATTACTTTTTTGCCGATCAGTTGATCGGGGGTGTAGTATTGGGCAATGCCGGAGAGGACTTGCTTGATCCCGTTGCCGTTATCAACGGTCATCTTCAGCAGTTTATCGCTCTTGGGCAGAGGTTCGCAGGTTTTGATCTCTGCCACCCGCAGGGCAACCTTGGCAAAATCGTCGATGGAGATAATGGCAATGCCCTCCGGCTTTTCTTCTTTCTTTTCTTCCTTTTTAGGCTCTGCCTTGGGAGCTTTTGCGGCGTTGGCAGCGTTGATCTCTTCCAGTTTTTTGGGAATATCGATCCGGGCAAAGAGGATCTCCGGTTTGCCCACATGGCTGCCGGCTTTACCAAACACCTTGGCATCCGCCAAGGTTTGATCCTCCACCCCGATCTGGGCAAAGATCTTTTCGGTGGTTTCGGGCATGAAGGGTTTCAGCAGGGTGGCACCGATGCGGATGCATTCCAGCAGATTATACAGAACGGTAGCCAACCGATCGTGATCCCCCTCGGGCTTGCCCAGGATCCAGGGCTCGGTTTCGTCCACATATTTATTGGCACGGCGAAGCAGGGTGAAGATGTCGTCGATGGCGTCGGCAATATGCATGGCGTCCATATGCGCCTCCACCTTGGCAGGGGTTTCGGCTGCCACTGCTTTCAGATCTTGATCCAGTGCGGTTTCTGCACCGGGCTTGCGGATCTCGCCGCCGAAATATTTATTGGTCATGGAAACGGTGCGGTTGACCAGGTTGCCCAAAATGTTGGCAAGGTCGGCGTGGATCCGCTCCATCATCAGTTCGTAGGAAATAATACCATCGTTGGCATAGGGGATCTCGTGGAGCACAAAGTAACGCACCGCATCCACACCAAAAAGATCCACCAGATCGTCGGCGTACAGCACGTTGCCCTTGGATTTGCTCATCTTACCGTCGCTCATGATCAGCCAGGGGTGGCCAAACACCTGCTTGGGCAAGGGCTCGCCCAAAGCCATCAGGATACAGGGCCAGTAAATGGTGTGGAACCGCACGATGTCTTTTCCGATCAGGTGCATATCGGCAGGCCAATAGTGCTTGTAATCTTCGGTATGGTTCCCCTCGGGATCGTAGCCGGCGAAAGTAATATAGTTGGAAAGGGCATCGATCCACACGTAAACTACATGGCCGGGATCAAAATCCACGGGAATGCCCCAGTTAAAGGAGGTGCGGGAAACACACAGATCCTGCAGGCCGGGCTTGATGAAATTGTTGATCATCTCGTTCTTCCGTGCCGGGGGCCAAATGAATTCGGGGTGGCTTTCGATATGCTCTTCTAACTTTTTGGCGTATTTAGAGAGTTTAAAGAAGTAAGCCTCTTCTTTGGCGGGATGTACTTCTCTGCCGCAGTCGGGGCATTTACCGTCTACCAGTTGGGATTCGGTAAAAAAGGATTCACAAGGAGTGCAGTACATACCCTCGTACTCGCTTTTGTAAATATCCCCTTGATCGTAAAGTTTTTTAAAGATCTGCTGGATCTTCTTTTCGTGCATAGGATCGGTGGTGCGGATAAAGCGATCGTAGGTGGTGTTCATCAGATCCCAGATCCGCTTGATCTCTCCTGCCACATTATCTACATACTGCTGGGGCGTGATGCCGGCGGCTTCGGCTTTTAATTGGATCTTTTCGCCGTGTTCATCGGTGCCGGTTTGAAATTTTACATCATAGCCTTGCATTCTTTTGAAACGGGCAATGCTGTCTGCCAGCACGATCTCGTAGGTGTTGCCGATGTGCGGCTTGGCAGAGGTGTAGGCAATGGCCGTTGTTAAATAATACTTTTTGGACATCAGGTTTTACCCCCTAATTTTATACTATCGTTTATTCTAACATGTTTTTTTGGGTTTTTCAATATAAAATCTATAGAAAATAGGGTTGAAAATCGTTGTATTATGTTGTAAAATAGCAAGTGGAAAAATTATGAAGGAAGGTAAAAACCATGAACGTATTAGTTGAAATGTCTGCACGTCACGTGCACTTGACGGAAGAAGCAGTTGAGATCTTGTTTGGTAAAGGCGCAAAGCTTACCGAAGTGCGGGAGCTTTCCCAGCCCGGTCAGTTTTTATGCGAAGAGCGGGTTGAATTGGTAGGTCCCAAGAAAACCTTAAGCCGTGTAAGCGTGCTGGGTCCCACCCGCCCCGAAAACCAGGTGGAGATCTCCTTGACCGATGCCCGGACCCTGGGTGTGGATGCTCCGATCCGCATGAGCGGCGATGTGAAGGGCAGCGGTGCTATCACCATTAAAGGACCCTGCGGCGAGATCACCATCGATGAGGGTGTAATTGCTGCTCAACGCCATATACATATGACCCCCGAAACTGCTGAAAAGGGCGGCTTTACCGACGGTCAGATCGTATCTGTTAAAGTGACCGGCGACCGTGAGATTACCTTTGGTGCTACCGTGCTGCGTGTTTCTCCCAAGTTTGCCGATGCAATGCATATCGATACCGACGAAGCCAACGCCGTGGCTCTGCCCAAGAACGCCATGGGCGAGATCATTAAATAAGACGCAAAAAAAACGCAGCCGCTCCTCCGGGGCGGCTGTTCTTACTCAAGGAGAAAGACGATGTGGAAACAAAAATTTGCCCTGGGGCTCAGTTCCCAGTTCGGCGTGCCCTACATAGAACAGCTTGCGCTGATCAAAGAGGCCGGTTTTGAGGGGTATTTTCCTTGCTGGGAACGGGAGATCGATCTGGCTCCGATAATTGAAGAGGGGGATCGTTTGGGGTTGATTTTGCAATCCATTCACGCTCCCTTTACCAAGGTAAAGCATCTTTGGGGTGCGGACGAAGAAGCGGCGCAGGATGCTTTGAATGAACAGTTGGAATGCCTGCGGGATTGTGCAAAATTCGGGGCACCCATTATGGTTGCGCATGTTTTTATCGGGTTTAAGGATCACACGCCTACGCCGGCAGGTATTGAGCGCTATGGCGTAATTGTGAAAGAGGCAGAAAAGCTGGGCGTAAAGGTGGCCTTTGAAAACACCGAGGGCGAGGAGTATTTGGAGGCGTTGATGAAGGTATACCGTAGCAGTCCTGCAGTGGGCTTTTGCTGGGATACCGGTCATGAAATGTGCTACAACCATTCCAAAGATATGCTTGCCCTTTACGGAGATAAGCTGATCTGTACCCATTTAAACGATAATTTGGGGATCAAGGATTTCGGCGGCGAGATCACCTATCTGGATGATCTGCATTTACTGCCCTTTGATGGCATTGCCGATTGGGAGGATATTGCCCGGCGGCTGGATCATTGGGGATTCACCGGGATGATGACCTTTGAACTCAATACCCTTTCTAAAAGAGGGCGGCATGATAATGATTGCTATGGCAAAATGCCGCTGACCGATTATCTGGCGGAGTGCTTTAAGCGAGCCTGCAGGGTGGCGGCAAAGCGGAAACTTCATCAACAAACAAAAAGCGGATGAGAATTTTCTCATCCGCATTTTTTTAGTTTAATGTAATGTCTACCTTGGAGGAAAGTCCTGCAGTGGAGCATTGTTCGGAGCAGACCAGGAATTCCAGCTTTTTGCACTTTTTCAGGCTGCTTGCATCGGTAACCGAGGTTTTGGAAATATTCAGATAGGTAAGCCCGGAGCCGGCAAGGGAGGAAATGTCGCTGATACTGGTGCCTGCCAGGTCCAGAACCTCCAGCTTGGATTGCTTTTTTAGCGGGGAAATATCTGCCAAAGGATTGTTGGCAAGGTGCAGTTCCCGCACCTTTAAGGTAAAGGTGGAAAGGGAGGCAATCTCGTTATCGTAAGCCATCAGGGTGTGCAGGTTTTTAAACCCGTTTACCACGCTTAGGGAGGCAAGGCCGCAGTCGGAAATGTTCAAGATCCCCAGCTCCGGCAGTTCGGCAAGCTTTTTGATATTTTTGGGGGTGTTTCCGTTTAGGTGAAGTTCGGAAAGTGCTTTCAGATTTTTAAGGGGGGCAAGATCGGAAATAAAGTTATTGGAAAGATCCAGCACATCCAGATCCGGCAATTCGGATAAGCCATCCAATTCCCGCAGATGATTTTTGGCAATAAAGAGATAACGGAGCTTGGGGAATTGGGATAGGGTGGAAGAGGAAGCTATGGCATTGCCGGAAACATTCAAATATTCCAGGTTTTCCAGAGTGTTAAGGGGATCCAATGTGGTCAACTGGTTATCGGCGATATGCAAGGAATTGAGATTGCTCAAGCCGCTGATATAAGTAAGATCACTATCGGAAAGGGCACAGCCGGAGATGGAAAGGGAGGTTAATTCCGGCAGACCGGCAAGGGGGGTATAATCTTCGATCAGCAGTTCTCCGTTGATCTGCAGGGATTGCAGGGAGGGGAGATATACCAGATCTTCCAGGGTACGGATGCTGCCGTTGATCCCGTCGTTATAAAGATCGGTGACCGAAAGTAACTGGGCGGCGTAAAGGCCGCCGGAGGGGCGGTTTAAGGCTGCCCGTACCATTCTTTCGATCTTATCATCAGAAAAATCGATTGCCTCGTTGGCGTTATCGATCTCGTAAGAAATGGTTAACCGGGGGGAGACCAACCCATCCTCGCTCACGGCGATAGCCGTGATAACGGTGGAGCCCTTTACGGTAAAGGGTTCTTTATAAACCGTCGAATTTACGGTGGGATCTTCGCCGTTTAGGGTGTAATAAACAGTTTCATCTTTCCGCACATCGATGGTAACCTCTTGGGATTTGCTATACTTCCCTTGTGCCGGTGCATATGAAAGATCTGCCGGACGGGAGGCTTGGATCTTTTTGTTGATATAGGTATCGGTTATATTATCTAAAAAGTCCACCGCATCGCCGATCTTGCCGGAGGCAACCAGCACCTGGGCTTTGGAAAGATATAGTTCCTCTGCACCTCCCAGGCGGTCGATACCCTTTTCTAACACTTCGATGGCGGCGCTGTAATCTGCATTTCCGATCAAGGCGTCACTATACCCCAAATAGATGGCTTCTCGATTTTTCTTTAAAGACAGAGCAACGGAAAATTTATCGGTTGCTTTGTTATAATCTTTGGCCTCCAGAGCTGCCTGACCCTGATTTGTGAGCATGGTGGCAAAGGCGCCTTTTAAAAAGATCAAAAAGATCAGTGCCCCCAGGATCAAGGTGGCGGCACAGGATAATCCGAACAGCGCCCATTTGGTTTTCATCCATGCAGGAAGACGGTTTAACATGGTAAGTCTCCTTTGCTATCATTCTGTTGTTATCATAACATATGCGTTGGATTTTTTCAAGTATGCCCGCATAGATATGGTAAGAACCGGCAATAAATGATATAGAGGTGATTATTATGAAAAAACAAACTATGACCTATCGCGACGAAATGATTGACCTGCGGCAAAGGATGGAAAATTTGGAAACGAAGCTTTCTTTGATCAATGAACCCATGCTGGTGGATGCCCTTTCTTATGAATTGCTGGGCCTGCGGGCAAGGATGAATTTTTTGATCGCCACGGCGAAAGAAGACCAGGGCAACAAAGGATGAGTGTTGTTAATTTGCACAAAATGAAATAACATTCATTGTATAGGTTTGCCAATTCAAAAATTTCTCTTGAAGTGGCTCAATAGGTATGCTATACTATAAACGATATATTATATATTGATATATGCAGTTCAGGCTATTCAGGAGGTACCTACATGAAATTGAAAAAGATCCTGGCAGTATTAATGATCATAGTTATGCTGGCAGCCCTTGCCGGTTGTAACTATGTTCGGCGCCCTGTCGGTGCGGCGAATAACGGATCAGATATTAGCAGCAAGCTGAGCGATCTGTTGATCACCCCTAATTTTAATTACGAGGGGGCACCGTTGGGGGATCCTAATTATGTTTTCAATGGAGAATTGGAACCGGAACCCGAACCGGAACCCGAGCCGGAACCCGAACCGGAACCGGAACCTGAGCCGGAGCCGGAACCCGATCCTGTGCTTACCCCGTTTACTTCTACATATGATGCAGCCGCATTGTTGAGCAAGATCGAGGAACTGATGTCTACTATGGCTACCACCCGCGGTGTGGCAAACAGTGCCACCGGCGTGAGCGACGAACTGCTTGCCGGCCGGTCGGTTAAGATCCTGGTTCCCGATGATTTTTCTATTGCAGAGGAAAATGAAGCAGTAGCTGCTATGGCTGCTCAATACGGTGTTTCTGTTTCCGTAAAAAGAGTTGGCACCGGTTCTGCTTATGCGGCTGCTTGCCGCCGTGCGGTTCTTTCCGGCGACGATGTGGATCTGATGTATGTGGATAACGCTATTTGGGGCGATGTTCATAGTTTCACCCAACCTGTTAATGAATTTGTGAATTTTGAACTTGCTGATGAATTGGGAACCTTCTCTTCCTCCATGTCTAAAAAGTTCAAAGTAGTGGATGACCTGGATACCAACCTGATCTATTATCATGTAGCCTCCGGTATCGGCGCCCCTTATTTACTTGCTTATAACAAAGCAAACCTGAAAACTGCAACCCTGAAAGCCTCTACTGATAGTAATAAGAATGTTCTGCGTGAGATCAAAGTTACCGATCCCGTGAAAATGTATAACAATCGTACCTGGGGTATCAATGCCTTCACTGCATTGCTGCAGGCCAGCACCTCCGGTTCCACCGTTGGTATTGCCTCTAAAATGGATGCATTGAACGGCTTGGATATTTGGTACGGCATGGAAGATTGCTCCGGCTTTAACTTGAGCTTTGCCTATAGCACCGCTGCTATGAACATGAATAATGCGCAGAATGCAACGGTAGACGAAGTGCAATCCTGGTATTGGGATCTGACCGGTTCCGATAGCAAGAACTATGTTGGTAATTTTGAAAAAGCCTCCGCCTGGGAGAACGAGGCGGTTTACGAAAAACTGTTTAATCGTTACAACGGTATTGATGCGATTGATTCTTATGCGTTCTTGGCGTGCGAGATCACCGATTATACCGCTCTCCATAGCGTGGGTGAGGCAGCCACTGCCGACTGGGATTTTGTTGCTTATCCTTACGGAGAAACCTACGAAAACACCTATAGAACAATGACAGAAGCCGAATTTACCGGCCTTTTAGATGAGGATAAAGCAAACGCAGAAGATAGCGAATACGAAAAACAAATTATCACACCGGTAGCCGGTTGGGCAGGCGGTTTTGCAGTGATGAAGACCTGTAAAAACCCCTCCGTGGCACTGCGTGTGGCAGAGGAATATACCAAGATCTGGAAAAAGGAGAATGAAGCTCCCGCACTGGATCTGATGACTAAAGATCAAAAGGCACGCTATGCCGACATGAAAGAAAATATTGGTATCTCGTTTGTTCGTGCCTGGGCAGAAAAGGCTGGCGATGCAAGCGATGTGTATGCCGGCTATGAAGATTATTTCTATGGGATCTTTAGTTCTCCCAATTATAACCATGGCTCCCACGATACGGTTACAATTCCCGATCCTGATGCCTATGGAACTGACCGCTCCAGATTTACCGCTTTAACCTATTTTAAAGGTAAGCCCGAACTGGCGGTACATGCAATGTATCATAAGAACGAGAATAATTCCATTTATTCCACGGAGATCCACGATACTTGGACCGACTTTATGATGGGCGCTGTAAGTGATGAGTTTGAAGGCGCCAAGGATACCGGTAGTATGGCACAAATTTTGAATTCCAGCCTGTTACCCGGTGTGGTTTTGTTTAAGTGGTAATCAAAACTATATAATAATATAATGAAAGAGGATGTGCATAGGTACATCCTCTTTCTTCATAATAAAAGAGGGGAGGCGACGATGAAACGTAAACGTAAAGTGATTTCGGAAAGCAGGGGGGTCTTGTATGCAATAATGCTACTTTTGGCATTCTTGCTGTTTTTGTTTTTATTGATAGGCGGAATCTACCTGTTTCAAGTGAACCGGGATTTTTACTCCGCATTGGAGGGGCGGTTGCGCCGTGGCTTTTACCTTTCTGCCTTATCTGTATTGATTTTTTCTTCCATATTATATACACCCTTTTCTTATGGAATCTCCCGTTATTTCATTTTGTCTTACCGGGGGGAGGCAGGTGTTGGGGATCTATTCTTCTTGTTTCGAACTCCCTTGTTGATGCTAAAAGCGGTGGCGGTAACCATGGTTAAGAAGGTGCTGATATATTTGGAGCAGCTTCTTTTACTGTTGCTTGCCGCCTTGGCAGAGGTGGCACTGTTTTTTTCTTTTTTGGTGGTAACCGGCGAGGATGTTTTTTCGGTGCAGGAAAATCCTTTCCGTTTAGCGGCGGATTTTATGCTCCGTTCCCCGGCGTTGATCACCCTTTCCATAGTTTTATGGGCGAGTGTTTTATTATGGATGCTGGTGATTTATCTGCGGTATGTCCTTTGTAAATATGTACTGCTCCAATACCCGGCCGTGGGGGTGTGGCAGGCGATCCGTATCGGGCGGGATGCTATTCGGGGCAAGGTTCTGCAAACGCTGCTGTTTTATTTGCGGTACGGGGCGTTTTGCGTGCTTACCTTGCTGGCATATGGGCTTTCTAAACGAATTGCAAAGGCAAAGCGCCACCGCAGTTTTTCGGTATATGCCTGTGATTTGGCAGAGCAGGGGTGGCGGACTTATTGCCGCCGCCGCAGTTTGCGATAACTCTGCACTTGCAATATCTTATAATCTTTGATATAATAATCAAAGTATATGAAACCTAAAGGAGAATGAGGTTTTGGATAAGCTGAAAGAATTCTTAAATAAATTCATCCACCGTTTACGTGCCCTCTTTAACCGCAAGAAAAAAGAGGGAGAGGAGAAAACCTCTTGGATCAAACGTTGCCCGCTGTGGTTGCGAAAATCTGCGTGGGCAGTTTTGCTCACCGGTATTTTAACCTGCTTTTTTGTGGTGCTGGCATTTGCTTGGTACGCATTTATCTATGTGGACGATGAATTTGATCTTTCTGCTGTAGATAGCGCTTTGAACTATACCTCCGTGGTATATGGCACCAAAGACGGCGCTTATGTGGAAGCAGAAACCTTGCATACCAGTGAAAACCGTATTTGGTCCAATATTGAAGATATACCCGAAGATCTGCAGTGGGCATTTATCGCCATTGAGGATGAGCGCTTTTATAAGCACAGCGGTGTGGATCTGCTGCGTACTGCCAAGGCGGTGTTGAATTTCTTTAATCCGTCCAGCGATTCCACATTCGGCGGCTCCACCATTACCCAGCAGGTGATCAAAAACATTACCGGCGACGATGAGCAAACCGTAACCCGAAAGATCCAGGAGATCCGCCGGGCATGGTATGTGGAGCGGGAATACAAAAAGGATCAGATCTTAGAGGTGTACCTGAATACTATCTACCTTTCCCAGGGATGCTATGGTGTACAAACGGCGGCAGAGGTATACTTTGGCAAATCATTGGATGAACTCACTTTGCTGGAGTGTGCCAGCATTGCTTCCATCACCAAGCTTCCCACCTATTATGATCCCATTCAAAATCCGGAAAATAACCAAAGGCGTGCGTACAATGTAATCAATAAAATGCTGGAATTGGGCAAGATCACCCAAGAAGAGGCGGATGCCGCCAAGGCGCAAGAGATGGAGCTCCATTTGGGAGAATCCGGCGGCAATGAAAGCAGCAGCGAGATCAACAGTTACTTTGTGGATCAGGTGATCCTGGATGTGATCGATGCATTGGTCCATGAAAAGGGCTACAGCGAAGCCTATGCCCGTACCTTGGTGTATTCCGGCGGTATTCAGATCTACTCTACCATGGATCTGGATGTGCAGGAGTCTGTTGATAAGATTTATCAGGACCGCACCAATTTTCCTGCAGTAAAATCCAAGGATGGCGAGAGCCTGCAAAGTGCCATCGTGATCATCGATAATACCACCGGTGCGGTGGTTGGCATGGCAGGCGGTGTGGGTAAAAAAGACACCGCCCGTGGATTGAATCGGGCAACCCAGTCCTTTTTGCAGCCCGGCTCCTGTATGAAACCCATTGGCACTTATGGCCCGGCGATCGAATATGAAACAGAGATCGAAGGGGTGCGGGTCGCTCCCGGCATGCTGGTGCTGGATAAGGGGGTGCGGCAGGATTCAAAGGGAAAATGGTGGCCGAAAAACTACGATAAGACCACTGAAAAAATGATGACTGTGTTGGCGGCGCTTGCCCAGTCTAAAAACACCGTAGCAGTACGGGTAAATAATGCCCTGGGCGCCAAAACGGCGTATGATTTCTTGGAAAAGAATTTGGGCGTTACCAGCTTGGTGCCGGGCTATAACTACGATCAAAACGATCAGGCAATGGCGCTGGGCGGTTTAACCAAGGGTATTAATGTGTTGGAGATCACCGCCGCATATTCGGCATTTGCCAATGAGGGCACCTATACAAAACCCTATACCTTTACCAAAATTTTGGATCAAAACGGTCGTGTTTTGCTGGAAAATCGGGTAGAGTCCCACACGGCAATGAAAAAGAATACGGCAGATGTAATCAATTACATGCTGAACTATGCCGCAACGCAGGGAACCGGCACCGTGGCAAAATTCGGTAATCAGGTGATCTGCGGTAAAACCGGTACCACCGACGATGATAAGGATCGCTGGTTTGTGGGCTATACCAAGTATTATTCCGCCGGTGTGTGGGTGGGCTACGATAAGCCTGCAACGATCTATTACGGCGGTTTAAATCCGGCGGCTGTCGCCTGGAAAAAGGTAATGACGGGGGTTCATACCGGGTTGCCTTCTAAAACCTTTGATAAGCCCATCGGCTTTACCACGGTGGAGGTTTGCGCCGAAACAGGCAAGTTACTCAATGAAAAATGCGAAGAGAAGATCAGCGGGTTATATTTTGAAGAGAGTGTGCCCACAGAAACCTGTGATGTATGCGGGGTAGAGGAGGAAGATCCGGAAGATCCCGATGAAACAGAAAAGGATCCCGAGAAGCCGGAGAAGCCCGAAAAACCCGAGGATACTGAAAAACCGGAAAAACCGGAAAAGCCGGAAAAGCCGGAAGAACCCAACCCTGAAAAAGAACCCGAAACCACTGATCCGGAAAGCTCTACCGATTTCGAGGAAGAGCCGGAATCTGATCCTGCAGATAAACAACCGGAGGAATCAACCGAGGCTGAACCGGAGGAGCCGGACACCACCGAGGAAAACGAAGAGCAATAAAAACTATAATATAAAAACAAAAAAGCGGATCTCAAACGAGATCCGCTTTTGTAGCGTTAATTATATCAAACTGCTCTCTCAACCTTACCGGAGCGGAGACATCTGGAGCAAACATACACACGCTTGGGAGTGCCGTCTACAACCGCCTTGATACGCTTCACATTGGGCTTGAACGCCTTGTTGCTGCGACGATGAGAATGGGACACCTTGATACCGAAGGTAACGCCCTTGCCGCATACTTCACATTTTGCCATGATGAACACCTCCTTTTTGTTTCGCAACAAATATTTTACCATAGCATTTTCAGAAAAGCAAGCCTTTTTTTTACAAAAAAATAAACATTTTATTTGAACCTGGGGGGGAGTTATGCTATAATGGTCACAGATATACTAAAAAGGGGGTAGTCTAATGTCCCAAGAAAGTAAATTGACCCTTTCCGATCTGATGAAGCGGATGGAGCTGGAAGCAGTTTATATGCCGGTGGGTGGGCTGGAAACAGAGATCACCTCTACCGATATTAACCGCCCTGCTCTGCAGCTGGTTGGCTTTTTTGATTATTTCGATGAAAGTCGTATTCAGGTGTTGGGCAAGGTAGAGCATACCTATCTGGATCATTTTGATGCAGAGCGCCGCCGCAAGATCTTTGAGCGGCTTTTCGAGTTTCGGTTCCCTGCCCTGGTTCTTACCCGGGGGCTCTATGGCTACCCCGAGCTGATCGAGGTGGCAGAAAAGTATCGGGTGCCGATTCTAAGAACTAATATGCACACAGCCCAGTTTGTGAGCGGATCTATCTTTTATTTAAATGAATGCTTAGGGCCCCAAATTACAACCCACGGCGTGCTGGTGGAGGTATACGGCGAAGGTATTTTACTCACCGGCGAGTCCGGCGTGGGCAAAAGCGAAACCGCTATCGAGCTGGTAAAGCGTGGTCACCGGCTGATTGCCGACGATGCAGTGGTGATCAAGCGGATCACCTCTACCACCTTAAAGGGAACCTCCCCTTCCAATATTCAGTATTTTATCGAGCTGCGCGGTATTGGAATCATTAATGTGCAAAAGATCTTTGGTATGGGCGCCGTTAAGGAAGAGGCCATTATCGATATGGAGATCCACTTGGAAAACTGGGATCAAAACAAAGTTTATGACCGTTTGGGAATCGATACTACCTATAATAATATTTTGGGCGTGGATGTACCCGCTCTCACCATCCCGGTGAAACCCGGTAGAAACCTGGCGGTTATAATTGAGGTTGCGGCTATGAATAACCGGCAAAAGCGCCTTGGCTATAACGCAGCAGAAGAAATTAATAAATTAATTTTAGGCACAACGGAGGATTAATGCTATGTATTATTTAGGAATTGATTTAGGCGGTACCAACATTGCAGCCGGTATCGTGGATGAGGCAATGAATTTGGTTTATAAAACCAGCATTCCCACCGAATCCAAAGCCGGTCCCGAGGCGGTAATTGCCCGTATGGCAGATGTGGCAAAGCAGGCAATCGAAGGTGGCGGAATTTCCATCGATGATGTTAAAAGCATCGGTATCGGCTCTCCCGGCGCAATCGATACCGAAAAGGGTGTGGTGATCTATGCCAATAACCTGGGCTTCAGTAATCTGCCTATGGCAGATATGCTGGGCAAATACTTCCCCGGTAAACCTATTTATGTGGAAAACGATGCCAACGTTGCCGCATGGGCAGAGGCAAACTGCGGCGCAGCTGCAGGAACCAAGGATAGTGTAACGGTTACTTTGGGTACCGGCGTGGGCGGTGGTATCGTTATCAACGGAAAATTGTATTGCGGCTTTAATCATGCCGGGGGCGAACTGGGCCACATTGTGATTAACGAGGGCGGAAGACCCTGTACCTGCGGCAGAAAGGGCTGCTGGGAAGCCTACGCTTCCGTTTCCGGCTTGATCAAAACCACCCAGGAGCATATGGAAAAGAACCCTGATACCCTCATGTGGAAGATCGCCGGCTCTTTGGATAAGGTAAACGGTCTTACCTCCTTCGATGCCATGCGTAAGGGCGACGAAGAGGCTAAAAAAGTGGTGGATGAATATCTCCACTCCGTGGCCACCGGTACTGTGGATATTCTGAATGTGTTGCAGCCGGAGGTGCTTTGCATTGGCGGCGGTATTTCCAAAGAGGGCGATAATCTTCTGATTCCCATCAGAGAGATGGCTGAAAAAGAGATGTATGCCCGCCTGAATAAAACCAAAACCGAAATTCGTATTGCCAAATTGGGCAACGATGCCGGTATTATCGGTGCCGCCCTGTTGGGTCTGTAATAAAGTGATTGCTGTACAGCCGCCGTAATCGGCGGCTGTACTTTTACGATTATTTTAGGAAACCCCTTGACAATCTATTTTGAAACGCTTATAATAGATAAGCAATTTGAATTTAGGGGTATAGCTCAGCTGGTAGAGCAGCGGTCTCCAAAACCGCGTGTCGTGGGTTCGATTCCTACTGCCCCTGCCACAAAAACAGCCTTGGCTTTTGCCAAGGCTGTTTTTGTATCATGGGCGTAGGAATTGAACTTTTTTGCTTTGCAAAAAAGTTCGTTGAGGCAGCCGCAACGCTGCGATAGGCGTTGCGGACTGCCGTGTCTCCAGCACGACGGCTTTGGCGCAAACGGCTCGGAGCCGTCGCCAAAAGCCGAGAGCGCAGAGTTTCCTACACCTTTAAGTACGCAGGGACCAACACGGTCTGCTTTTTCATTTTGATGCTCTGAAACGAGCATCAATCTTGCTGTTTCGTGCCAACAAATCCAAGGATTCCGTACCGTACAGCATCAATATAGCATCAAAAATATTGCAGAATTAGTTCTTTTAATATATAATAATCCATAAGAAGATTTGGAGGAACTTTATGGAAAATATTAACGTGACATATAGGCATATAGAGTGTTCTAGAATGACTGCCGAAGAAATTGATAATACATCTACTTTGTTCTCCGAAAATTACGGCGTATGGTCTAATGCTTTTCCTTGTGAATCTAAGCGGGGACAAAAGATTAAATTCACTTCAGAGCG
>JAZSRD010000039.1:0-36426 GCA_045538295.1 Eubacteriales bacterium | reverse complement strand
GGTATCCGCCATACCCTTACGAGCACCTCTGGAGGAGATGAAGTATTCCAGTACGTTCAGACCCTCACGGAAGTTGGCTCGGATAGGAATCTCGATCGCTTTACCGGAAGTGTTGGCCATCAAGCCACGCATACCTGCCAGCTGACGGATCTGGTTCATGCTACCACGAGCGCCAGAGTTTGCCATCATGTAGATGGGGTTGAATTCGTCCAGGTAGTTTTTCAGCTCGTCGGTAACCAATTTGGTGGTTTCATCCCAGGTGTTGATTACCAACTGGTAACGCTCATCCTCGGAGATCAAACCACGGCGATAGCTGGTAAGGATCTTGGTGATCTTCTTTTCAGCTTCTTCGATCAGCTCGTACTTCTTGGGAGGCACGGTCATATCGCTGGCAGCAACAGTAATGGAGCCGCGGGTGGAATATTTAAAGCCCTGGGCTTTAACCATATCCAGCATTTCTGCGGTCACAGTGCTACCCTTTTCTTTAATACAACGGTAGATGATCTTATCCAAGGTTTTCTTGGTTACAGTTTCCTGCACTTCCAGATCAAAGATCTTGGCGGGATCGGTACGATCCACAAAGCCCAGATCCTGGGGAATGGCGTGGTTGAAGATCAACTGACCCACAGTACAATCGATCAGGCGGCTCTCTATCTTGCCTTCCCACTCGCCGGTTCTGCGCACCTTAATGGGAGAATGCAGACCGATCACGCCGTTATCGTAAGCCACGATGGCTTCATCCTCATCCTTAAAGGCCTTGCCTTCGCCGGGCTCATCGTGCTTAACAATGGTCAAGTAGTAGGAACCCAACACCATATCCTGGGTCGGCACGGTAACGGGATGTCCGTCCTGGGGTTTCAACAGGTTGTTGGCAGAAAGCATCAGCAAGCGGGCTTCTGCCTGGGCCTCTGCAGAGAGGGGCACGTGAACTGCCATTTGGTCGCCGTCGAAGTCGGCGTTAAATGCGGTACATACCAAGGGGTGCAGTTTCAAAGCACGACCCTCCACCAGCACCGGCTCGAACGCCTGGATACCCAAACGGTGCAGGGTGGGCGCACGGTTGAGCAGTACGGGGTGATCCTTGATCACGCTCTCCAGAGCATCCCATACCTCTTTGCGCATCCGCTCTACCATCTTCTTGGCAGATTTTACGTTGGTTGCCAAACCGTCGGCAACCAGCTTCTTCATTACAAAGGGCTTAAACAACTCGATTGCCATTTCCTTGGGCAGACCGCACTGATAGATCTTCAGTTCGGGGCCAACCACGATAACGGAACGGCCGGAGTAGTCTACACGTTTACCCAGCAGATTCTGGCGGAACCGACCCTGCTTACCCTTTAACATATCGGAAAGGGATTTTAAGGGACGGTTATTTTGCCCGGTTACCGGACGACCACGACGGCCGTTATCGATCAGGGCATCCACTGCCTGCTGCAGGATCCGCTTTTCGTTGCGGATAATAACTTCGGGGGCACCCAGCTCCAACAGTCTTTCTAAACGGTTGTTGCGGTTAATCACCCGACGGTACAGATCGTTCAGGTCGGAGGTGGCAAAACGGCCGCCGTCCAACTGAACCATGGGGCGAATTTCGGGAGGAATCACAGGGATCACATCCATGATCATCCACTCGGGACGGTTACCGGAAAGGCGGAATGCTTCCACCACTTCTACCCGCTTTACGAGCCGGGTCTTCTTTTGACCGGTGGCAGTTTCCAGCTCCCCTTTCAGTTCTGCGGAAAGCTGCTCCAGATCGATCTCGCTGAGCAGCAGCTGGATCGCCTCGGCGCCCATCATTGCCTTAAAGTCGTCCTCGTAACGCTCGGTGTATTGCGCATACTCCGTATCGTTGAGGATCTGCTTTTTCTGGAGCGGGGTGTTGCCGGGATCCACCACGATATAAGAATCGAAGTAAAGAACCTTTTCCAGATCCTTGGGAGAAACATCCAGCATCAGACCCATGCGGGCGGGAATGCCCTTGAAATACCAAATGTGGGAAACAGGGGCAGCCAGTTCAATATGACCCATCCGCTCACGGCGCACCTTGGCTTTGGTAACCTCTACGCCGCACTTTTCACAGATCTTTCCTTTAAATTTAATTCTCTTATACTTACCGCAATGACACTCCCAATCCTTGGTGGGTCCAAAGATCTTTTCGCAGAACAGACCGTCCTTTTCAGGCTTGAGGGTGCGGTAGTTGATGGTATCGGGCTTGGTTACCTCGCCAGAGGACCACTCACGGATCTTATCGGGGGAAGCAAGACCGATTTTTACAGCTTCAAAAGTATTATATTCCATTTAAATGAATAGACTCCTTTCTCACTAAATCCCGCCAAACGATTATTCGTCGATCAAGTTCAGATCGTCATCACGATCTTCATCTTCGTCTTCATCTTCGTCGCCAAACAGATCGTCTTCGGCAGTATCCTGCTCTTCTTCCTCGGACCAATCATCATCGTCCTCGTCGTTCTGTTCGCCTTCGGCAGGGAAAGAAGATTCGTCGTCATCGTCAAACATGTTCGCCATGTCAGCACCGTCCTTGGCCTTTTCACGGAACCGCGCCTCGTAAATATCGTCTTCGTCGTCCTCAAAGGAATCACGCAGATCGATCTCCTCCATGTTCTGATCCAGGCACTTGAAGTCCAAACCAAGGGACTGCAATTCTTTTACCAAAACCTTGAAGGATTCGGGGATACCCGGCTCGGGGATATTCTGACCCTTTACGATGGCCTCGAATGCCTTTACACGTCCTACCACATCGTCGGATTTCACAGTAAGGATCTCCTGCAGGGTAGAAGCAGCGCCGTAAGCCTCCAGCGCCCAAACTTCCATCTCACCGAAACGCTGACCGCCGAACTGTGCCTTACCGCCCAAAGGCTGCTGGGTAACAAGGCTGTACGGACCGGTGGAACGGGCATGGATCTTATCGTCTACCAAGTGGTGCAGTTTCAGGAAGTACATATAACCAACGGTAACCGGGTTATCAAAGGGTAAGCCGGTACGTCCGTCGTAAAGAACGGTCTTACCGTCCTCCCGCTTGCCTGCCATCTTCAGGCAGTTGCGGATGTCGCTTTCCACAGCGCCGTCGAACACAGGGGTCATTACCTTCCAGCCCAAAGCCTTAGCGGCATAGCCCAGGTGCACTTCCAATACCTGACCGATGTTCATACGGGAAGGTACGCCCAAGGGATTGAGTACAATATCCAAAGGAGTACCGTCGGGCAGGAAAGGCATGTCTTCCTGGGGCAGGATACGGGAGATAACGCCCTTGTTACCATGGCGGCCTGCCATCTTATCGCCCACGCTGATCTTACGCTTTTGGGCAATGTAAACACGAACCACTTTATTTACACCGGGAGAAAGTTCGTCGCTGTTCTCCTGGGTAAAGATCTTCACATCAACGATGGTGCCGTACTCACCGTGGGGCACACGGAGAGAGGTGTCACGAACCTCACGGGCCTTTTCACCAAAGATGGCACGGAGCAGCTTTTCTTCTGCAGTCAGCTCGGTTTCGCCCTTGGGGGTAACACGGCCAACCAAAATATCGCCGGAGTGTACCTCGGCACCAATGCGGATGATACCGCTGGCATCCAGATCTTTCAGAGCATCCTCGCCCACGTTGGGAACGTCACGGGTGATCTCTTCGGGACCCAGTTTGGTGCTTCTGGCTTCGATCTCGTATTCTTCAATATGAATAGAAGTATACAGATCTTCCTTTACCAGGCGCTCGTTCAGCAAAACGGCGTCCTCGTAGTTATAACCTTCCCAGGTCATAAAGCCAATCAGCATATTCCGACCCAAGGCAATTTCGCCATCCTGGGTGGAAGGACCGTCGGCAATGATCTGGTCGGCTTCAATGATCTCGCCAACACTTACGATGGGCTTCTGGTTAATGCAGGTACCTTGGTTGGAACGCAGGAACTTGGTAAGCTCATAAACGTCCTTTTCGCCGCCGCCCACGTTTACCACGATCTGGTCGGCAGAAACATACTCCACAGTACCGGCACGTTTAGAAACAATACAAACACCGCTATCGTGAGCGATCTTATACTCCATACCGGTACCCACAACAGGAGCCTCGGGACGGAGCAGGGGCACAGCCTGACGCTGCATGTTTGCACCCATCAACGCACGGTTTGCGTCGTCGTTCTCCAGGAAGGGGATCATGGCGGTAGCCGAAGATACCATCATCCGGGGAGAAACGTCCACAAAATCAATATATTTACCTTCTACTTCAATAACCTCGTCCCGACGGCGGGCAGTTACACGCTCCCGCACAAAACATCCCTTTTCATCCAAGGGCTCATTTGCCTGGGCGATAGTATAAGGATCCTCCACATCGGCGGTCATATAAACGATCTCATCGGTTACCTTGCCGGTTTCTTTATCCACACGGCGGTAGGGTGCTTCAATAAAGCCGTACTCGTTGATCCGGGCATAAGAAGCCAGGTAGGAGATCAAACCGATGTTAGGACCTTCCGGGGTCTCGATGGGGCACATTCTGCCGTAATGGGTGTAGTGAATATCACGCACCTCAAAGCCGGCACGGTCACGGCTCAAACCGCCGGGACCCAGGGCAGAAAGACGCCGTTTATGGGTCAGTTCAGCCAAGGGGTTGTTCTGATCCATGAACTGGGACAAGGGGGAAGAACCAAAGAATTCTTTAATAGCAGCCACAACAGGGCGCACATTGATCAAAGCCTGGGGAGTAACCGACTCGGTATCCTGCAGGGACATTCTCTCCTTAATAGTACGCTCCATCCGGGCAAAGCCAATGCGGAACTGGTTTTGCAGCAATTCGCCCACACCACGGATACGGCGGTTGCCCAAGTGATCAATATCATCAAAGGTACCAATGCCGTAGGTCAAACCGATCAGATAGCTTACGGTAGCCATCATATCGTCCACAATGATGTGCTTGGGGATCAACTCGCCCCGGCGCAGATTGCACTGCTCCTTGATCTGCTCCTCAGTCTCGCAGCTTTCCAGGATCTCTTTCAGCACGGTAAAACGAACACGCTCATTTAAGCCGCACTCGTTGGGATCAAAGGATAAGAACTTGGCGGCATCAACCATACCGTTGGAGAATACATTGATAACGGTATCGCCCACCTGAACCTTTACGTTGAATACACCGGCATCTTCAATAGCCTGTGCCAAGGTACGGTCGATCTTCACGCCGGCATCTGCCAACACTTCACCGGTCATGGGAGCCACTACCGGCTCGGCGGTGATCTGGTGGAGCAAGCGTTCAGCCAATGCCATCTTCAAATTATATTTGTAGATACCCACACGGGACTGATCGTAACGCTTATCGTCGAAGAACAGATTGGTCAGGTGAGTTACAGCGCTTTCCACAGCAGCAGGCTCACCGGGACGCAGCTTCTTATAAACCTCGATCAAACCCTCGTTAATATCATGGGTAGTATCCTTCTCCAGGGTTTTGGTAATGTGCACACCGGCACCAAACAGATCGGTAATGGTGGCGTTGTCGCCCAAATTCAAATGGCAGAAGGGGCTGTAGTTATCCCGGGATGCAAAGTAACCCAAAGCACGCACAAAGGTGGTGATGGGCAGCTTGCGGTTCTTATCGATTCGGGTGTAGATCACGTCGAAAGAATCGGTTTCATACTCCAGCCATGCACCCCGGTTGGGGATCACCTGGGTCTTGTAAAGGGGGTTACCGCCCTTATCCAATTCCTTGGCGTAGTAGATACCGGGGGAACGAACCAACTGAGAAACCACCACACGCTCTGCACCGTTGATCACAAAGGTGCCGCTTTCGGTCATCAGCGGGAAATCACCCATGTAGATCTCCTGCTCTTTCAGCTCGCCGGTTTCGTTGTTGGTTAGGCGAACCAGCGCCTGAATGGGAGCCGCATAGGTGGTGTCACGAGATTTACACTCGATCACATTGTACTTGGGGGGCTCATTCATGCTGAAATCCAAGAAATCCAGCACCAGGTTTCCGGAATAATCCGTAATGGGAGAAAC
This sequence comes from Eubacteriales bacterium, assembly GCA_045538295.1. Classification (GTDB taxonomy): domain Bacteria; phylum Bacillota; class Clostridia; order Oscillospirales; family QAKW01; genus QAKW01. The sequence goes on along the minus strand of JAZSRD010000039.1, from coordinate 30,435 downwards.
ATCCTCAAATACTTCCTTCAATCCCTTATCCAGGAACCACTGGTAGGAATTCTTTTGGATCTCAATGAGGTTCGGCATTTCCAAAATCTCATCGATTTTGTTAAAGCTCATCCGTGTGTTTTTGCCCAAGACCTTCTCTTTCGGCATCAATCAATCACTCCGTTTCTTTTATAGTAGATCCTTAATTTAAACAAGTTTTGCAGATCATAAGAAAAATTCTCTGTTTTGCATGATAAAATCGCAAAATTTCTTGGAAATTTCTACATATCCAGCGCTTTCCAAGCGATACTTTTCCATTATGATACAGTCTAATATTTTAACATTGGTCCATGAAATTGTCAAGAAATTTTTTGCAAAAATTTTGCCGCCCCGAATCCGGGACGGCATGTTATTTCATTATTTATTCAAAATCCGGCAATTTATTTCTGCGGGAGCGCCGCAACCTTTTCTTTCAGCGTAGCAATATCAAAAGTACGATGATTGGTTCCCTCTTTTAGGTTTTCATACAGACCCGCCTCGTTTTGCACAAAGGTCCACCCTTTGCCGGTCTGGATCGCATAACCGTCTTCCTCACCGTAAGTATTATATTTTTCGAGATCCAGGGAAACAACGCCTAAAATATATTCTTTTCCCTCTTCCAAAAGGAATTTTTCAATTTCTTCGTCCAGAATATATTTGTCGTCTTCTCCATAAAGATACAGATCTTTGGACATCCCTTCCCCATTGAACATTTTTACCTCAAAGGTTTCCTCTTCCCATCTCCCCTTGTATACATCGGAAACCTTCAGTTCAAACACCGTAATGTGTGCATTGGTATAATCTTCACCATCCGGGTTGGTAAAGTACGCATCCACAACTTCAGTAACGGTTCCTTTAAAAATAATCTCCGGAAGACCAAAAAACTGTTCATCAGCCAGTTCCACTTCCATATAATCCGTATCGAAGGTAACTCTTTCTTTGCAAGAAGCGGCACAGAGCAACAATGCCATTGCCGTAATGAATAAGAAGATTCTTTTGCACATAGTATAGTACCTCCATATAGAACGCAATTAAATTCCTTTTTCTATAACAAATCGTTTAAGGGAAGTGATTTGTGACAAAAAAATTGAAAAAATTTATTTATTAAAATTTCACCTAAAAAGAACCGATTCTGCGACCTTTAAAATTTCTTCTTCCGGGAGCGTTCCAATGAAAGTGTACATATATTCTCCATCGTTAAAAGCCAAAAAGGTATTGCCTAAATTTTGAAAAATAATGCCTTCATAAGTATCTAAAATAAATATTTTTCTGTAAGCCACGTTTTCTGTATTGATTGTTTGTTTAGATCCTTTTGGAACTTGAACATATTGCAAAGATTTGTTTTCCGTTGCTTCATAAATCAAATTCACTTCAATTTCATCGCTCATATCGGTAACCAATTCATAGCCCGCCGGAATATAGGTCGGCAGTTTTGGTATGATCGGTTGAATTTCACTTGAAGCATCTCCTCCATCACCGTAAAAGAAAACCGTACTGCCTTTTTCAAAAGTTTCAATAATAAAGTTAATAAAGGCATCCCGCAAACCTTCCACGCTGACAGTAGTAGCAACAACAGCAATAAGTAATGCCGCAAAAATACAAGCCGCCCGCTTGGCTGCGGTATTGATCCACGTATAATAAAAATGTTTTTGATGATAAAATAGGCGTGCCATTCTTTTTTCCAACTTTTCGGAAATAGTAACACCTTGCAGTTCCCCATCACCCGGAAGAGCATTATCGATCATGTGATGATACTCTGTGAAAATGCCTTTTAGCCACGCTTCTTCCCGAACATCAAACATACTGTTCCTCTCCTTCCATCAAAACCTTTCGCACCATATCCCGCGCCCGTTCTAACCGTTTACGCACCGCTGCTTGGGATATATTCAAAAGCTTTGCACACTCCTTGTTGCTCAGCCCGTAATAAACCGTAAGTTCCAGCACATCCCCATAAATGGCAGGCATTTCAGCAATACACTGTAAAATATCATTTTTGCCAACTGCCTCTTGCGGATCACCGAATGCCTGCGGCTGAAAATACAAGTCATCAATATTTTCAGTTTCTCTGTATTTTTCTTTTCGCAAAATATTATTAGCGATATTCCGGGTCGTTAAATACAGAAAGCCCTTGATTTCTTCCATCTCTCGGCATTGCAATTTCTTTATATTATCGATCACCGCCAGCATCACCTCATGCACCGCATCTTCGGCAAGTTCTTCGCTCTGCAATTTGGAAAACGCTATGTATTTGATCAGCCTTTTATATTGATGATAGATCTCTTCCACCTTACTCTTTTCTTCCGGTGAATCGATCATACTTAAATAGTAAACTAACACCGTTCCAATCCCCTTAAATTATGACATAAACCCTTTCACTAAACAAATCGTTTGAACGCCCCGTTTTGTGATAAAGAAAAACCGCTTTCCGTTTGGAAAGCGGTAAATTCTTTTTTGTTGATTAAACCTTTTGCTTAACGCGGGCAGCCTTACCAACACGGTCACGCAGGTAGTACAGTTTCGCGCGGCGAACACGGCCGGAACGAACCAACTCAACCTTTGCAACGTTGGGGGAATGAACCAGGAAGGTTCTTTCCACGCCGCAGCCATAAGCCACACGGCGAACGGTAAAGGTAGAAGAAATACCGTTGTTGTGCTTTGCAATGATGGTACCCTCGAAAGCCTGGATACGCTCTTTGTTACCCTCTTTGATCTTCACGCTGACACGCACAGTGTCGCCCACGTTCAGAACGGGAACTTCGGTTTTTAATTGCTCATTCGTAACTGCTTTTAACAAATCCATTTTACAGTTCCTCCTTCTTTCATCGGACATTCGTGCGAGCAACAGCAGAGGACTATCCGTTTTATGCTGAAATATTGTATCACACCAAATTGCAAATTGCAAGTGTTTTTTTAAAAAAGTTTAAGGCATTCAAAAACGAGAGCCGTTTTTGAAGATCTTACATTCTTTCCGGTGCATCGATCCCCATAATGGAAAGGGCGTTGGCAATAGTGTTTTTGGTGGCAACGCACAGGGTCAGCCGTGCCTGCTGCACAGCGGGCTCCTCCCCTTTGATCCGGCAGGCGTTATAGAAGCTGTGGAAACAGCTTGCCACCTGCATCACATAGTGGGTCAGGCGGGAGGTTTCCAGGGCATCGGCACAAGTTACGATTTCCTCGGGGAAGTTGGCAATGGCACGGATCAGCGCCCGCTCTTCGGCAGTTTGGAACTGCTCGGCTGCGATCTCGCCGCCCTCATAGGTTACGCCCAACTCTTTCATGGTGCGGATAATGCTGCAAATTCTTGCATGGGCATACTGCACATAGTAGAGGGGATTTTCATTATCTTGCTTCAATGCCAGATCCAGATCAAAGTCCATGGCGTTATCGCACCGGTTCATATTAAAGAAGAACCGGGCGGCATCTGCGGGAATCTCGTCCAGCAGATCGGAAAGGGTGATGCTCTTGCCGGTACGTTTAGACATCCGCACCACCTCGCCGTTCTTCATCAGCCGCACCAACTGCATCAGCACAAACTGCAGCTTGTCCTGATCCTGCCCGATGGCAGCCATGGCAGCCTTAAACCGCAGAGTATGGCCATGGTGATCGGCACCGAACACATCGATGCACCGATCGAACTGCCGCTTCTCAAATTTATTGCGATGGTAAGCAATATCCACTGCATAGTAGGTATAAAAACCGTTGGCTTTTACCAGCACCTCATCCTTTTCGCACCCAAATTCGGTGGCACGGAACCACTTGGCGCCCTCCTGCTCATACATCCAGCCCCGGTCTTCCAGCAGTTTTACTGTTTCTGCCACATAGCCGCTCTCATGCAGAGTGGATTCCAGGAACCATTCATCATAATGGATCTTATATTTGGCAAGATCGCTCTTCATCCGGGCAATATTCCGCTCCAGACCAAAGGCAACCATTTTGGGGGTGAGCACATCCTCGGCTTCTTCGGCGGCTTCGGGATGCTCCTCTAAATAAGCGGCAGCCAATGCCTTAATATCATCGCCGTGGTAGCCGTTTTCGGGGAACTCCACCGATTCTTCTCCGTGGAGCAACTGCTGCAACCGGATGTATAAGGAAAGCCCAAACAGGGAAACTTGGTTGCCCGCATTGTTCACATAGAACTCCTTGTGCACTTGCGCCCCTGCCCAAGCCAGCACATTTGCCAGGCTATCGCCCACAACGCCGCCCCGGGCGTTGCCCATATGCATGGGGCCGGTGGGGTTGGCAGAAACAAATTCCACCATGATCTTCTCTCCGTTCAAACGGTTGGTCTTGCCGTATTCATCCCCCAGCCGGGCGGCGGTTTTTGCCACTTCGGCAAAGTATGCGCCACCTAAATAGAAATTCAAAAAGCCGGGACCTGCCACCTCTGCCCGCTCAATTTCCGGACATGTGGGCAAATGCTCCAGCAGCATCTGGCCGATCATCTGGGGTGCCTTTTTCAGCACCCGCACATTCTTCATGGCAAAGTTGCTGGAAAAATCGCCGTTTTGAGCATCCCGGGGCTGCTCCATATCAAAGGGCATCAGTTCTGCCTCCGGCAAAAGCCCCTCTGCCACACAAGCCTTGTAGCTTTCCAGCAGTAGGCCTTTAATTTTATTTTGTATCTCATTCACCGGATTTTTCATACATCTTTCCTTTCTTTCATCTGGATGGTCATTTCGTTCATACTGATCAACTGTTCTTCCGTTAATATATTATAGCGGATGTACAAGCGCAGTTTTTTTACGTCCCATTCGATCTTATGGGTATCGATGGTAAGGATCATTCTGCCGTAGGGGGTTTCATAGCGGGTATCCCGCACATCTCCCTCCACAAACCACAGATCCCCCGAGAGTTCTCCCAAGCGGTGCACATGCACCGTTTTGCCGCTGATGCGGATATGGGTCTTGGTATTGTTTTCGCTGTAGATCAGGTGCACGCTTTCTTCTTTTATAAAAAGCTCCCCTTGGGCTTCCATGCGGTCGGTTTCATGCTGCCCGTCCACCTTTTGCCCGGTAGTTAGCACCAATGTTACTTTTTTATTCTCCGAAAGATTTTGCATCTGCCTGCTCCACCTTTCCGGAAAGATCGCAGCCTAAAAATTTGCCGCCCTGTAATTCAAACTCTGCGGGCACCCCGCTCACCAAATAGCGGGTGGTACCCTTATCCCCTTGCCGGAGCAGCCCTTGCTCTGCCAAAACAGCACGCAAGGTAGCACCGCTTTCCTTACCGGAATCGATCAAAGTAAGCTGATCCCCTGCCTCGGCACGGATCACCGCCTCCAGTAGTGGATAATGGGTACAGCCCAGGATCAAAGTATCCGCCCCCGCATCCAGCACCGGCGCTAAATACTCCCGCACCGCCGACCGGGCTTCCTTGTCCTCCGGTTGCAGGTGCCCGCCTTCGATCAACGGCACCAGCTTGGGGCAAGGCACCGCAATAATATTAGAATACCCCAGGCGGTTCAGCCATTTTGCATAGGAGCCGGAGCGGATAGATGCCGCCGTACCCCAAATACCGATCCTGCCGTTGCGGGTGGCAGCGGCTGCCGCCTTTGCGGCGCTTTCCACCACTCCCACCAGCGGAATATCGTAATCCTCTTTAATTTCTTCCAATACCACAGAAGATACCGTGCCGCACGCTACCAAAATGGCTTTAACTCCCCGGGCGCGCAACAGTGCAATATCACTTTGGGCAAAAGAAAGCAACGTTTCCTTATCCCGCCCGCCATAGGGCACCCGGGCAGTATCTCCAAAATAAATGTAATTTTCCCCCGGCAGGTCCGCCTGCAACTGCTTTAAGGCAGTCAGCCCGCCAAGACCGCTATCGAACACCCCAATGGGGGCGTTCAAGTCTATTTTATTCTTCATTGAAATGCTCCAATGCCAGGGCGATCAGCCGCTCTATCAATTCCACGCCGTCGATCCCGCTGGCTTTCATTAATTTGGGATACATACTGATGTCGGTAAAGCCGGGAATGGTGTTCAGTTCGTTGAATACCACCGTGCCGTCTTTTTTCACAAAAAAGTCCACTCGGGCATAACCGTTGCACTCCATGGCGGTAAATACCTTGATTGCCGCTTCCCGTGTGCGCTCCAAAACCGCCTCATCCAGCCGAGCAGGGATAAAGAGCAGGGAATCTTCATCGTTATATTTTGCATCGTAGGTATAAAACTCCACCGCAGGGCAGATCTCGCCGGGAATAGAGGCAATGGGATCATGGTTCCCCAAAACCGCCACTTCCACTTCCTGACCGATCACCGTTTCTTCCAGCACGATCTTAAAGTCGTGCTCCGCAGCCAGCCGCAAGCCGGCCGCCAACTCCTCCCGGTTATGGCATTTGCTGATTCCCACACTGCTGCCGGCGCTGGCAGGCTTTACAAAGATGGGGTAAGGCAACGCCTGCTCCACCCGATCCAGTACCTGCTCCATTTGGGAAAGTTCCCGGCTGTACACCTGGGTCCAGGCGGCCTGGCAGATCCCTGCCTTATCGCAGATCAATTTTGTAAGCGCCTTATCCATGGAATTGGCAGCGCTGGTCATGGAAGTGGTAATTTGAGGGATCCCTGCCAACTGGAATAAGGCGGCAACGGAACCGTCCTCCCCGTTCTTACCGTGGAGCACCGGGATCGCAACGTCCACCGCCAGTACCTTGCCGCCGGCGGTACGGATTCCCTTTGCCGAAGGATCCGGCAGGATCCATGCCGGCTCGTTGGATGCCCGCTCCGCCCAGGCGCCGGATTTGATCTCGTCAACAGGCGCATCGGTCAAAAACCATGCTCCCTCTTTGGTAATGCCGATCTTATAAACTGTATATTTTTCATTCTGCAATAAATTCAGTACATTGCATACCGAACTGCAGGAAACTTCATGCTCTGAGGATTTTCCGCCAAATAAAACAGCAATATTCATATCGCACGCTCCTTTGATAAACCAAAGTACATTCTAATTCAATTTAATATAATATCAAAATTAAAAAATAATGTAAAGGCTTTTGCAAAAATAACTTTACTTTTTATCTCTATTTATATTATTATGTTGATAGGAGTTGAGAATATGGACAAAAAATATATGAATGAGGCATTGCGCCTTGCCAAAAAGGCCGCCGCCATGGGAGAGGTGCCGGTGGGCGCAGTGATCGTGCAAAATGATAAGATCATCGCCCGGGGCTATAACCGCCGGGAAGCAGATCAAAACGGCGTTGCCCACGCAGAACTCACTGCCATGGAGCGTGCCTGCAAAAAATTGCATTCCTGGCGGCTGGAGGGTTGCACCCTTTACGTTACCCTGGAGCCCTGCCCCATGTGCACCGGCGCTATCATCAATACCCGGGTAGAGCGGGTGGTTATCGGCGCTCCGGACCCAAAAGGCGGCGCGATGGGCGGCGTTACCGACCTGCTTTCCCATCCGTGGAACCACCATCCGGAGGTCACCAAAGGAGTGCTGGAGCAGGAATGCGGCGACATTTTGCGCACCTTTTTTAAAGATCTGCGGGCGCAAAAAAAGCAGAAAAAACAATGCCAAGATCCCTTTTTATAAATTATTCACGGATTTTAAAAATTCGTTCACAGTTTCATAACATATTCTCCCCAAGAATGTGTTATACTACAACCGAGATGAGAGAGATCTCATCTTATCCCCCTCCTATTTTTAATGCAAACGGAAGAGCCGCTACGAAAGTAGCGGTTTCTTTCGTTTTTTAAAAACATCCCCGCAAGGGGATATTTTTTCTCTTGGCGGAAACTGTCGGTGTCGGAAGATGCCGGCAGTTTTCGTTTTTTGAAAACATCCCCGCAAGGGGATATTTTTTTCTTGACGGAAGAGCCGCCACGAAAGTAGCGGCTTCTTTCGTTTTTCTTGACTTAATTCTCTATTATGGATATAATTTAAGTATAAAATAATTTATGGAGGAATTAAATAATGGATATTTTAGATCAAATTTCCCGGGAGGCACAAAAAGCCGGCGAATTCATTGTAGAAAAAGCTACCCTGGCAAAGGATTATACCGTTGCCACCTGGAACACCAACGAACTGCGCAACGAGATCAATAAACGCTACACCGCCATCGGCAAAGCGGTATACACCGCCCACACCACCGAGGCCGATACTGCCGAGGAGATCAACGAGCAGGTGGAAGCATTGCAGGTATTGCATCAACAACTGCAAGAAAAAGAAGAACTGCGGCAAGCCATGCGCAACCGCAAAATCTGCCCCGCCTGCGATAAACCTATCGATAAGGGAAACACCTATTGCCCCCACTGCGGCACCCAGGTAAAGTGAGGATAAAGCCGTGGCAAAAGCGCAAAAAAACTTTTTAAGCGGTGCGCTGATCTTAACGGTGGCAAATCTGCTGGTTAAGATCATCGGCGCATTTTATAAGATCCCCCTTGCCAACCTGATCGATACGGTGGGCATGAACTATTACAACGATGCCTACCAGATCTACGCCCTGCTCTTTGTATTATCCACCGCAGGGGTTCCGGTTGCCATTGCCAAAATGGTGAGTGAATCGGTGGCACACAATCGGCTGACCGAGCCCAAAAAGATCCTGAAGGTTTCCACCGGGCTGTTTGCCTTTATCGGGCTGATCCTGGCAGGGCTGATGGTGGTCTTTGTGGAGCCCCTCTCCCGCCTGCTTGCCAACGACACCACCAATCATTGCATCACCATGATTGCCCCGGCGATCTTCCTGGTGGCAGTATCTTCCACCGTTAAAGGCTATTTCCAGGGCTATAAGTGCATGACCCCCACCGCCGTTTTCCAAGTCATCGAAGCCGCCTTTAAACTGGCGGGGCTGGGGATCGTTGGGGTAATGCTGCACATGGGCATTACCGAGCCGGTAACCCTGGCGTGCGGCGGTGTGCTGGGCGTATCCTTTGGCTCCTTTGCCGCCACGGTATTTATGCTGATCCGGTTTCTGTTTGAAAAGGATCTTGGCAAAAATACCGAAGGCAGCCTGCCCGCCCGCAGCAACGGTCAGTTGGCTAAATTGACCCTTGCTCTGGCTATTCCTATCTCCTTAAGTTCTGCAGTAACCAGCGTTACCAATACCATTGATATGTTTTTGGTTAAAAACTGCCTGCAGGCCTACGGACTTACCACCGAGGCAGTGCAGGATACCTACGGTGCCTATGCCGGCGCAACCTCTTCCCTTTTCAACCTGCCCCCCACCCTCACCATTACCATTGGCATTGCGGTGCTGCCCTTTTTGACCACCGCCTTTGCCAAGGATCAAATGGAAGAGGCGTATAAAAATATGCGCTCCGCCGCCAAAGTGGTGGCGCTGATCGCCGCCCCTTGTGCTTTAGGTATGGGCGTTATGAGCGAACCCATTGTAAAACTACTGTTCCGCTCCTCTTATTGGGACGTGGCGATCCCCACACTAACTGCCATCTCCATTTCCATTTTCTTTGTTTCTTTTGTTTCCCTCACCAATTCCTATCTGCAGGCGGCAGGTAAGGTAAAAACCTCCCTGCTCACCATGGGGATCGGTGCACTGATGAAACTCACTGTTAACTGGTTTGCGGTGCGTAATATCGGTATTATGGGCGCCCCCATGGGCACCTTTGCCTGCTACACCACCATCGTTGTGCTGAACATCCTGTTTATCCGTAAATATGTAGGCTTTAAATTCCCGGCAGCCGACACCTTCCTGAAGCCTTTCCTTTGCAGTGCCATCTGCTGCGCTGCTGCCTACGGCAGCTGGAAACTGCTTTGCATCGCCGGCTTGAGCCTGCGCCTTGCCCTGTTCCCGGCATTAGCAATAGCAGTGGTTGTTTATGCGATCTGTGTACTGCTGTTCCGTGTGCTTTCTAAAGAAGACATGGTGCTGATCCCCAAAGGGGACAAGCTGGGCTCTTTCTTAAGCCGAAAGGGCTGGATCCATGAATAAGGAAGCCTTTAAAAATCAGGAGCATTATTCCTACGCCGATCTAATGGCACTGATCCGCTTGCTGCGTAGCCCGGAGGGGTGCCCCTGGGATCGGGAGCAGACCCACACATCCGTTCGCCGGGGCGTGATCGAAGAGGCCTATGAAGTGGCAGAAGCCATCGATAGAAATAACCCTGCCATGATGACCGAAGAGCTGGGAGACCTGCTGATGCAGGTATTATTCCACATCTGCATCGGCGAAGAAGAGCAAACCTTTACCGAGCAGGAGGTTTACGACCGAGTTTGTAAAAAACTGATCTTCCGCCACCCCCATATTTTTGCCGACGCCCCCGATGCCTCCGGTTCCACCGAGGAGGGTTGGCAGGCACTCAAGCGGCTGGAAAAGGGGCAAAAAAGTTTAGGGGAGGAACTCAACGGCATTGCCAAAACCCTTCCCGCCCTTACCCATGCAGAGAAGATCGCCGGTAAGATCTACGGCAAGGAAACACCGGAACAATTACCGCAGCAAGCACAAAAACTAATTTCCGAGCCCAATGCCGAAAACTTGGGCACCCTGCTTTTTACCGTGGCAAGGCTGGCAAAAACCAAAAAAATTGATCCGGAAGAGGCTCTCAATCGTAAAATTAATGAAATTATAGATAATTATCATTGATTTTTACAACTTTTTTCAAAAAACCCTTGCAAAATGCGCAAAAATAAGGCATAATTAATATAGTAATTATCACCATGTTCTGTGATAACCACATACTATATTATTTGGAGGATTTTTAAAATGAACAAAGCAGAACTGATCGCTGCTGTAGCAGCAAAAGCAAATGTTTCCCAGAAAGATGCCGGCGTTGTTGTTGCCGCTGTATTGGACGAAATCAAAGACGCTCTGAAGAAGGGCGATAAGGTTCAGCTGGTTGGCTTCGGTTCCTTCGAAGTTCGCGCTAAGGCTGCTCGCACCGGTAAGAACCCCAGAACCGGCGAAACCATCAACATCCCCGCTTCCAAGGCTCCCGCTTTCAAAGCTGGTAAAGCTTTCAAGGATTACATCGGCTAATTCAAAAAACACTAAAAGCCAGTGCATCTGCACTGGCTTTTTAAATGAAAGGAACCATCTATGCGTATCGATAAATACCTAAAGGTCAGCCGGCTGATCAAACGCCGCACCGTTGCCACTGAAGCCTGCAACAGCGGGCGGATCACCATCAACGGCAAGGTAGCGAAAGCCTCTACCGATGTAAAAGAGGGGGATGTGATCGTGATCGGATTTGGTGAAAAGCAAACCAAGGTTCGGGTGCTGAAAATCGCCGAATTCATTAAAGCCGAGCAAGCAGACACCCTATTTGAAGCAATAGACTAAAAAAGAGTTTGGGCATCGCCCAAACTCTTTTTTAGTCTTCATTTAGCATCAACCATTGCTCCGTTAGTTCTTCCTGACGGGAACGCAGCACTTCCAGTTCTTTGCAGCATTCCTCCAGCACCTTATAATCGGTGCCGGCTTGCTCCAAAAGCTCGCTTTTTTCTGCAATGGCGCTCTCGGTTTCTGTTAGTTCCCGCTCGATCCGGGAAAGTTCCTGCCGGCGGGCGGCTTCCTTTGCCCGCATCTCCTTGCTCTTATAGCCGGCAGGCGGAGCTTTTTTCTCTTTGGCAGGAGCAACCGTTTCCGGCCTTTCTTCTTCCCAATAATCCTCCAGCCGCTTCAGTTCCACCAAGCCGCCGGGAGTCAATTTTAAGATTCTGGTGGGCACATGGGAAAGAAAATAGCGATCGTGGGACACCACCAGCAAATTGCCGGTGAAATCCCCAAGGCTTCGTTCCACCTCTTCCCGGGCTGGCAGATCCAGATGGTTGGTAGGTTCATCAAAGAGCAATGTGTTACACCGCTCCGGCATCAGGGCGGCAAACTGAAACCGTGCCCGCTCCCCACCGGAAAGGGTGCCCACCTTTAATTCCACCTCTTCCCCTATAAAGGAAACGGTGGCAAGGATGGAACGCAGCTGTTGGTAGGTCATTTGAGGAAAACGTGCCCCCAACTCCTCCAATACCGTGTGCTCATCGTTTACAAAATGCGCCGCCTGGCGAAAGATTCCCTTTTGAATATTGGCGCCCCAACGAATATTACCGCTCACCGGCGGAATCTCTCCCATCAGCACCGAAAGCAGGGTGGTCTTTCCCGTTCCGTTATCCCCCACAATGGCAATCTTTTCCCCTTTTTGCATCCGGAAAGTAAGATCGGTAAATAACCGATGATCCTCCCCTACCGTTACCGTAAGATCCCGGCATTGGAGCACATCGTTGCCCCCTGCCTGATCCACCGGAAATCTCAGGTGCAGCCGTCTTTCGTTCACATGGGGCTTCTCTATCAGTTCCATCTTTTCCAACTGTTTACGGCGGCTTTTCGCCATGGCAGAGGTGGAGGCACGCACCAAGTTCCGATCAATATAATCAGTCAACTTGGCAACTTCCTTTTCCTGCTGCTCATACAGCCGCTCCTGCTCCTTGAGCCACAGTTCTTTTTGCTCCTTAAAGGCGGTGTAATTGCCCGGATAGCAACGCACAGTGCCTGCCTCCATATCCCAGATCTCGGTCACACACCGGTCCAAAAAGAATCGGTCATGGGATACCAGGATCACCGAGCCTTTATAATTCTTTATGTATTCCTCCAACCAGGTGAGGGTGCGAAAATCCAAATGGTTGGTGGGCTCGTCCAGCAACAATAAATTAGGTTGCTCGATCAGCAGCTTGCAAAGGGCAAGGCGGGTCTGCTCCCCGCCGGAGAGCTCTGCCACATCCATCTGCAGGTCGTAATCGGCAAAACCCATGCCGTTGAGCACCGTTTTGATCCGCACATCGATCTGGTATGCATCGGTGGCATCGATCACCGCCTGCAGCCGGGCATATTCCCGGGGATCGGTGGTTTGGGGCAACCGTTCAATGGCATCCAGCCCCTCCTGCACCACACTGCGCAACTCTTCCATAATACTGCGCCCGCCGGAAAGCCCGCTGTTCTGCTCCAAAAAGCCAATGCGGATCTTGGGGTGCAAAAAGCACGCACCGTCGGTGGGCTGGAGCCTGCCGCAAAGCACCTGCAATAAAGTGGATTTGCCGGCGCCGTTACCGCCGATAAGGCCGATCACTGCCCCCTCTTCACACAGAACGTTTACCCCATCGATCACCCGGCGGTCCCCAAACTCCACAATTAAGTTTTTCAACGATGCTACCGTCATTTATGCCTCCAATAGGTATGCGCTCAGGGTCTCTCCCACAGGTTGAATATGCGCCAAACGAAAATTCAGTTTCTCATAAAAGGGCAGGTTGTTTGGCTCGTAGATCTCTACTACCCCCGGCTTGCCCGCCTTTTGTGCCTCTCGGCGAAAACGTTCCGCAAAAGCCCGGGCAATTCCCTTGCCCCGATAAGCAGGTTTTACCGCCAAAAGATCCAATATCAAATAATCCTCATAAAATTGAGGCGCCGCCGTTTGGCTGATCTGTTCATAAACCTTTTCCACATGGGCGGGTAACGCCACACGCTCCGATCCCACTGCATCACTGGGGCAAATGCACATAGCCCCTGCCAGTTCAGGAGTGGTGAGTACCGTTATTTCCTCCCAACAATCGGTTAGGTATTTACGAAAGATCTGTTGCAGAATTCCTTGCCGCTCCTCCTCATAGGGGATATAGTGGCAATATAAAGGATCATGCACAAACCCTTCAGCAAAAAGGGCAGCCAACGGTTCAATATCTTCTTGTCTTGCATAAATAATTTCAATCATGTTCTTTATTATAACTGTTTTCGTCGGTTTTTTCAATCATTTCTTTTAAGGTAGCAAGGGCTTCCTTTAAACCGCCCACACCGTCGATCAACCCTTCTTCTACTGCCTGCTCGCCCCCTAAGATGGTGCCCACATCGGTTACCATGTTTCCCACCTCGGTCATCAGCGACTGTAAACGTTGCAGGGAGATACGGGAATTCTTCACAATAAAATCGCAGACCCGATTTTGCATCTCCTCTAAAGTGCGCAGGCTTTGAGGCACCCCAATGATGGTACCGGTTGCCCGCACCGGGTGCAGGGTCATAGTGGCGGTGGGCACAATATAAGAGCGCCGTGCGGCGCACGCCAAAGGCACCCCAATGGAATGACCGCCTCCCAATACCAGGGATACGGTGGGGGTGGTCATGGATGCGATCAACTCCGCAATGGCAAGCCCCGCCTCCACATCCCCGCCCATGGTGTTGAGCAGGATCAGCACACCCTGAACCTCCTTGCTTTCCTCCATGGAAACCAGGATGGGCAGCAGGTGCTCATATTTGGTGGTCTTATTTTGTTCCGGGGCAATAAAGTGACCCTCAATCTGCCCGATCACGGTAAGCACCCGTATGCCGGTATCGGTTTCGGCGGCACCCAGCTCGATCATTTGTTGAAATTCTTCATTTTAAATTCCGTTATTTTCTTTCTCCATTTTGGTCAAACGCTCCTTCCCAAAATTAGGTTTTACAGAATGATAAAAAAAATCAAAATTTTTCTCAAAAACATGTTGACAAAATGAAATCTTTAGTGTAGAATATAACACGTTCTCCAAATGGCGCTATAGCTCAGTTGGCTAGAGCATGCGGTTCATACCCGCAGTGTCATTGGTTCGAATCCAATTAGCGCCACCATCGACGTGGCCCGATGGTCAAGCGGTTAAGACACCGCCCTTTCACGGCGGTATCACGGGTTCGATTCCCGTTCGGGTCACCATTTGGGAGTTTAGCTCAGCTGGGAGAGCATCTGCCTTACAAGCAGAGGGTCAGCGGTTCGAGCCCGTTAACTCCCACCAAAAAATAAAGAGCATCGTAAGATGCTCTTTATTTTTTTATTCAAATCTTAGCGTGTAATCACAGCAACGCCGTGATTTGAATTTCATAGTTCCAAATGTAACAGAGGCACGCTCCCTCAAGGGGCGTGCCTCTTATTTTATCTCATCTCATCCAAGGTAAGTTCAAAGGCGGGCATAAATTCTTTCATGAAGATCCCCACCTCCGGCAAGGGCATTGCTGCCAGCTGCTCCCGAATGGACTGCTCTGCCAATTTGAATTCTGAATTTCCGGCCTTCCGCTCCTCGATACATTTGATCAAGGCAGAAAGCTTATCTGCCGCCTTAACCAAAGGCTTAAGGTCTTCCCCCTCCTCCTGCAAAAGAGGAGCGTACACGCTCTGCAGATCCTCCGGCAGCATAGCGATCAAATTATCGTTTGCCGCCTGCTCAACCCCTTTAAAAGCCGTTTCAATGGCAGGGTTTTGATATTTTACCGGGGTGGGCATATCTCCGGTAAGGATCTCGTGGGCATCGTGAAATAATGCCAGCACCGCCGCCCGGTCTGCATTATAATTTTTGCCGCATCGGGTGTTACCGATGGTTGCCAGGGCATGGGCAAGCACCGCCACCTCTAAAGTATGCTCTGTAAGCGTTTCCTGGCGGGAGTTGCGCATCAGTGCCCAGCGGTCAATGTATTTCATGCGAAATAGCATGGAAAAAAAGTTACTTTCCACCATTCACGCCCCCATTTCATTGTTATATTGAATCTTGACCTCGCCCTCACCCAAAACAAAGGCGCGGTCCACCGTAACCTCGGCAACTCCTTCCATAGAAGGAACCCGATACATCACGTCCATCATGGCATTTTCAATAATGGCACGCAAACCCCGGGCACCGGTTTTCTGTTCGATGGTCTTTTTGGCGATGGCAGCCAGTGCATCATCGGTAAAGTGTAATTTTACACCATCTAATTCAAATAATTTTTTATATTGTTTTACAATGGCATTCTTCGGCTCGGTGAGAATTTTCAGCATGGCGGTTTCATCCAGCTCGTTGAGCGCAACCAACACCGGCAAACGCCCTACCAACTCCGGAATGACCCCGAATTTAGCAATATCGTGGCTTTCGATCTTTTGGTAGATCTCGCTCAAAGAGGGGCCCTCCTTGCTCTGCACCTGGGCGCCAAAGCCCAATGCCGATTTGCCGATCCGTTTGGAAACCACCTTTTGGATCCCATCGAAAGAACCGCCGCAGATAAAGAGGATATTGGAGGTATCCACCTGAATAAATTCCTGGTTAGGGTGCTTTCTGCCACCTTGGGGCGGTACGTTGGACACCGTACCCTCCACGATCTTTAAGAGCGCCTGCTGCACGCCCTCCCCGCTTACATCCCGGGTAATGGAAACATTTTCACTCTTACGGGCGATCTTATCGATCTCATCCACATAAATGATACCCTTTTGGGCACGCTCCACATTGAAATCTGCCGCCTGCAACAATTTGAGCAGAATATTCTCCACGTCCTCCCCCACATAGCCGGCTTCCGTTAAGGTGGTGGCATCGGCAATGGCAAAGGGCACATTCAGGATCTTGGCAAGGGTTTTAGCAAGGTAGGTCTTACCGCTGCCGGTGGGACCCACCAACAGAATATTACTCTTTTGCAATTCCACCCCATCCTCTGACTTTTCGGCGTTGAGGATCCGCTTATAGTGGTTATAGACCGCCACCGAAAGGGCGATCTTTGCCCGCTCCTGACCGATCACATATTCATCTAAAAACTTTTTGATCTCTTGGGGCTTATATACATGGATCTCCTGATCCTGCTTTTTTTCCTGCGTTTTTTGCTGACCGTTCAGCCGGGGCTGATAGCCGCTATCCTGCAGAATATTCATGCACAGTTCCACGCACTCGGCGCAGATCAGCCCGTCCAGACCCTCGATCATGTTGCCGTGATGAGCAGATCTGCCGCAAAAAGAGCAGGTTGTTTTTTTATTTTGATGATCCGACATACTGTACTCCTTAAAAAATGAGGAAGGGAATTATTCAATTCCCTTCCTGCAATTAGTTTATCGATGGGCAATTACAGCGTCCACCAAGCCGTATTCCTTTGCCTCTTCTGCCGAAAGGAAATTGTCGCGATCGGTATCTCGCACGATCTCCTCCAGGCTTCTGCCGGTGAAATCGGCCAGCATCCGGTTCAGCTTATCCTTGGTCTTTTTGAGATTTCTGGAGCGGATCTCCACATCGGTAGCGCTACCCATGATCCCGCCCAAAGGCTGGTGGATCATCACCTCGCTGTTGGGGAGGCAGAACCGCTTGCCCTTGGCGCCGGCTGCCAGCAGGAATGCACCCATGCTTGCCGCCATACCAATGCAGATGGTAGATACATCACATTTAATATACTGCATGGTATCGAAGATCGCCAAGCCCGCCGTAACAGAGCCGCCGGGGGAATTGATATAAAAACTAATGTCCTTATCCGGATCCTGACCCTCTAAATACAGAAGCTGGGCAATGATCAGGCTTGCAGTAGTATCATTTACCTCTTCACTCAGCATTACAATGCGATCGTTCAAAAGGCGGGAATAAATATCATACGCCCGCTCACCATGACCGGTTTGTTCTACCACGGTGGGTACTAAACTCATAGAAAATCTCCTTATTGATAGAAATTACTCTGCCTTGGGCTCTGCTTCCTTTTTAGCAGCAGTCTTTTTGGCTGCGGTCTTCTTGGCAGCAACCTTTTCTTCGGTGATCTCTGCATTGGTGCGGATCAGCTCCACAGCCTTGGAAACGGCACAATCCATGGTGATGTCGTCCTTGGGCAGATACATCTTCACCTGTTCAACGGGCATGCCGTAAGCATCGGCAATGTCCTTATATTCTTTCTCGATGTCTTCATCGGAAACCACAACGCCTTCCAACTCAACAACCTTTTCCAAGGCCAGGCGAACTCTTACCTGCTTTTCGGCATCGGTTTCAAAGCCCTTGCGGAAAGCAGCCATGTCCATACCGGTGTACTGCAGGTAGGTCTTCAGATTCAAGCCGGAGCCTGCCAAACGTTGCTCGAACTCACCGCACATATTATCTACCTTCTGCTCGATCATAGCGGTGGGAACTTCCACTTCGGTATTCTCCAGCAGAGCATCGATCAGTGCGTTATCCAATTCGTTATCTGCCTGGCGAGCCTTTTGCTCCTTCAGTTTTTTCTTAATATCCTTCTTCAGATCAGCCAGGGTATCGAATTCACTTACGTCCTTTGCAAACTCATCGTCCAGTTCGGGAACTTCCTTTTCCTTTACTTCGTTGATGTGGCAATCGAAGATCGCAGCCTTGCCCTTTAAGTCCTCTGCATGGTACTCTTCGGGGAAGGTAACCTCAACCTTTACATCCTCGCCGGCTTTCTTGCCAACCAGCTGGGGCTCAAAGCCGGGGATAAAGCTGCCGGAGCCCAGAACCAGGTCGTAGTTCTCGCCCTTGCCGCCATCAAAATGAACACCGTCCACAGAACCGTCGAAGTTGATGTTTACGGTATCGCCGTCTTTGGATTCACGGTCCACCACGATGGTGCGCTCGTTTTGCTTTTGCAAACGCTCCAATTCAGCCTTTGCTTCAGACTCGGTTACATTATAGACATTCTTGGTTACTTTTAAACCCTTATATTCCTTTACGTTCACTTCCGGCTTCACGGTTACAACAGCCTTAAAGGTAAAGCCTTCGGCATCCACCTCGGTGATCTCGATCTGAGGTTGGGAAACAACCTTCAGCCCACTTTCGGCAACAGCATCTTCGTAGGCCTTGGGATAAAGTGCGTTTACAGCATCCTCAAAAAATACGCCTTCGCCGTACAATTTTTCCACGATCTTCCGGGGAGCCTTGCCCTTACGGAAGCCGGGAACGGTGATCTTGGAAAGATTCTTTTTAAATGCAGCATCCACTGCGGCCTTGAACTCTTCGCCCTTAACCTCAACGGTCAGCTCCACAGTGCTTTTTTCCAAATTCTTTACTTCTTTAACAGTCATCCTATTTTTACCTCCATATGAATTTCCTTCATAACTCTAAACATTTTATAATTTATCGGCGAAAATGTCAACACTTACTCTTGAAATGAGAGAGAAGTTTCGCCCAAAATCCATGCCTTTTTTGGTGATTTTGATTACTTTTCTCCAATTTTTTCTCTATTGGTAAGATTTTTAAAGGTTTAAAGTTCAAAGCATCGGCAGAAATTAAGGTGTAATTAATGCCCTTTCGCTCTTGAGGAACCGCCTCCAACGCCGCCTTGCCGTGGATATGTCCATAGTAACAACGGCGCACACCGTACTGCTGCAGCAGCGGCTCAAAGGGAGCCTGCTCCCCGCCAAAGGGTGGAAAATGAAAAAACACGATCTTTTCGCAGTCCTTTGGCGCACTTCTTAAAGAAAGCTCCAGCCGCTGGATCTCCCGCGCCAGGATCTTTCGATCCTGCTCCCCGGTGCTTTCCGGCTCCCAGCCTCGGGTTCCGCACAGGTAAACTCCTTCGGCAGGGATCGCATTATTATAAAGTAGAGAAAAGTCCTCCCAACCCATCTCGTCAAATAGGCGATTCATTTTGGCAGCGGTTTCCCACCAATAATCATGGTTGCCTTTCAGCAAAACCTTTTTGCCGGGCAGTTGGTGAAAAAACGCCAGATCTGCCTGCGCATCCTTCAGGGACATCGCCCAGGAAAGATCCCCGGCGATCACCACCGTATCTTCCGGGCGTACCTGCGCCAACCAGGCTTCTTTGATTTTTTCATGGTGATCTTCCCAACGATGACCGAATACATCCATGGGTTTATCGGCAGTAAAGGAAAGATGGGGATCGCCCAGCACAAAAATTGCCATATGAATCACCTCCTTTTTGGTATAATTCTTTTAGATTGGGTTCATACTACTTTTCGGAAAGGAGTGTTGAACCCATGAATAACCCTATCAATTTGGGCGTTGACTGTAAGGTAGAAAACTGTCACTATCACACCACCGACGATAAATGTACCGCAGAAAAGATCGAGGTGTGCAACTGTGCCAACTGCACCAGCAGTTCCGATACCTTCTGTAAAACCTACAAAGAGAAATAAAACACTCTCCAAAGCAGCGCCGATCTATTCGGCGCTGCTTCATTTTATAAATAACGGTTTAAATACCGCATCATATTGCCGTATAAAAAAGCCTCCGCTTTTTCTGCACCCCATTCGGCTTCAAGGGCATCCCCCAAGCGGGGTAGCGCCGTTACATCGGGCAGATCCTCGGGGGTGTTGTCGATTCCATCGAAATCACTGCCAAAGGCAAGAATATTTTCCCCGCCCAGCCCATGGATATAGCGAATGTGAAGCAAAATATCTTGAATGTTAGCGTTGCTTTTGCCACTCAAAAAAGGCGGGTAAAAATTCACCCCCACCAAGCCCTCCTGCCGGATCAATTCTTTGATCTGCTCATCGGTCAGGTTGCGAGGGTGGTCTGCCAGGGTAAAACTATTGGAATGGGTAGCCACCACCCCGCCGGGTAACAGTTCCAGCAGTTCATCGGCAGAGCGGCGGTTCAGGTGAGAAAGATCCAAACTGATCCCTGCCGCCCGCAACTGCAACGCCATTTCACGGCCCAGTTCCGTTAGCCCATGCTCCGCAAGGATCCCCCCTGCCAGGTGATTACCCCGATTGTAACAAAGGGATAAAAAGGCGATCCCCTTTTGCTTGAGTTCCGCCACGATCCGCTCGTTGCGCCGGGAGTCCTTACCAAAAAAGCCGCCGCCCTCCACGCTGAACAGATACGGCGTTTTTTTCGCCCTAAAGGCGGCGTCGATCTCCTCTGCCGTGCGGCAAAGCACCATGTCGGGGTATTTGCGTAAAAGTTCATCGGCGTAAGCGTATACCGCCCTGAAATAACAGTAGGGATCTTCCTCCGCATCGGGAATATAGATGGCATAGGTCTGCAAATGTTTAAAGGGCAACCCTCGGCGCATCTGCAGGCCGGGCTGATCCAGATCGGTGCGGTTTTCATAGCAACGCCACAGGGTATCGCAATGCAGGTCTCCGTAATACTTCATAATGTAAAAGCGTTCTCCAGATGCTCCACCGCCAGCCGCCCTTGGGCGTCTGCGGTAACAGCGATCACATCAAAGCGCATGGGCAGATCCAAATTTTCGGATTGCAGCCAGTACAGCGCCGTTTTGATCATTTTTTGCTGCTTGGCATAGGTCACACTCTCCTGGGGCAGTGCGATCATCCCCTCACTGCGGGTCTTTACCTCGCAAAAAACCAAGCAGTTTTTATCCCGGGCGATCAGATCCAATTCCCCAAATCGGCATTGAAAATTGGTATCCAGGATCTTCCAGCCCTTTTTGCGCAAATATTTGCGGGCAACGATTTCTCCCTTTAAGCCTAATCCGTGTACTCTCATTTTATTCGCCTAAAATTTTCTTTAAGAAGGTTTTTCTGTGAATAGGCGCAGGCCCCAGTGCCAAAATCGCCTCCCGGTGCACCTTGGTGCAGTAGCCCTTATGCTTGCCGATCCCATAGCCGGGGTAATCCCGCTCCATTTCGTCGCAAAGCCGATCCCGGGATACCTTTGCCAAAATGGATGCCGCCGCAATAGAGGGCGAGCAACCGTCACCGCCGACGATGGGTTGTGCAGGAATAGGAAAATCTCTTGCAATATTCCCGTCGACCAATGCATAATCAGCCGGAATAGGCAACCCCTCGATGGCACGCCGCATGGCAAGCATGGCGGCGTTTAAAATATTGATCTCGTCGATCTCCTCCACACTGCCCCAACCAATAGCATACGCCAAGGCATGGGCAGTAATTTCGGAAAAAAGCTCTTCCCGTTTTTTAGGGGAGAGCTTTTTAGAATCGTTCAACGACGGGTGGTTCCACCCCTCCGGCAAAATAACTGCCGCCGCACAAACAGGGCCGCAAAGGCAGCCTCTGCCCGCCTCATCCACGCCGCAAACAGCGGTATAGCCTTTATTATATGCTTCCTGTTCCCATTTAAAATCCAGCATTCGGTTCCTCCAGCGAGATCCGCCCGATCTTGCCGCCCCGGAATTCATCCAGCAGCACAGCAGCACAACGGGTGTAATCGAAATCGTTACCCCGCAGCAAAAAGCCTCGCTTACGGCAGATCTCCTCATAAACATCCAAGGGCGCCCAGCCATCAATGCAAGGCAGCTTATACCGTGCCTCCAGTTGGCGGGGATATTTGGCTTGCAGGATCTCGATCAACTCCAGCGCCAGCCCTTCCCGGTCTACCACTTCGTCGCTTACAGCGCCGGTAAGCGCCAGGTGGATCCCCACCTGCATATCTTCAAATTTATTCCACAAAATGCCCGGTGTATCCAGCAACTCCACATCCCTTTGCAGGGTGTACCATTGGCCGCCCCGGGTCACCCCCGGGCGATCCTGGGCATCGGCAGCCCGCCGCTTGCACAGGGCATTGATCAGGGTGCTTTTTCCGGAATTGGGCACGCCGCACATCATCAGTCGAATGGTTTTAGTCATTCCCTTGGCTTTGGCACGTGCCAATTCCTCTGCCAAAAGCCTGCGCACCGTGGGCAGCAGTTCCGAAACGCCCTGCCCGGTGGTGGTGTTTAAAAACAACACCGGCACACCGATCTCTTTAAAATAGGCTTCCCACGCACGATTGACCTTTTCATCGGCAAGATCCCGCTTGGTCAGCACTGTCAGCCGCTTTTTATTGGCCAATAACCTCTCAAAATCCGGGTTGCGGCTACTGTTGACCACCCGTGCATCGGCAACCTCGATCACCAAATCCACCAGCCCGATGTTTTTTTCGATATAACGCCGGGTCTTGGTCATATGACCCGGGTACCATTGAATTTGCAAATTTCCCATTATTTCACCACGCCGGGGTGCGGAAACAGCCGCAGCAGCATCCGCCCCAGTAAATATTTTGTTTCGATCGCCCCAAGATCCCGGCTGTCTTTGGAATTCACCCGGTTATCGCCCAGGCAGAACACTTCTCCCTCCTGCACGGTATAGGGGAACTTAAAGTCTTTGGGAACGGTATATATGCCGTTTGCCAAGTAATCCTCTTCCAGCACCTTGCCGTCCACCGTTACTTCATAATATTCGTTAATATCAATGGTCTGCCCGGCGGTGGCGATCACTCGTTTTACCAGCACCTTATCCTCACTGTTGGTGGCAACAAAGCACACAATATCCCCCTGCTTCGGGGTATAAAACAGCTGGGATACCAACAGCCGATCGCCGTTGGTCAAGGTGGGAAACATGGAAGAACCGTCTACCACATACACACGGAAAAACAGGGTGAAGATCACCATCACCGCCACCAGGGCGATCACCACGGAATCCATCAGTTCCATTATTTCACGGGTCACTTTTTTCATGAAGGAACAACCTCTTTAAAACATATTTAATTTATTATATCATATAAAATTCAAAAAGTCCAATTAAAAAAGCGCCCCACGGGCGCTTTTTGGAATAGTGTAATTTTACACCGTTTTTTATCCCAACATCACATCCAGCAGCATCATCACCGCAAAGCCCGAAACAATGCCCATGGTGGCAAAGTAGGGCTGATTTTGCTGGTTGCGCTGGCATTCCGGAATCAGTTCGTGCACCGCCACCAAGATCATGGCACCGGCGGCAAAGGAGAGGGCATAAGGCAGAAATGCTTCCACATAAACGACCAGTAATGCACCCAGCACCCCTGCAACGGGCTCTACCATGGCAGATGCCTGCCCCATCCAAAAACTCCTGCTGCGGGAATAGCCCTCCCGCCGCAACGGAATGGATACGGCGGCGCCCTCCGGGAAATTTTGCAAGCCTATCCCAATGGCAATGGTAATGGCACCCATCAATGCTTCGCCGGTAAAACCGTTACGCAAAGCACCGAATGCCACCCCCACCGCCAATCCTTCCGGAATATTGTGCAGAGTAATGGAAAGCACCAGCATCACAATGCGATTCATCCGTTCGTTGGGCGGTCCCTGGGTACTGTTTGCTTTACTGCGGGCATAGCGAACCGCTTTATCAGAACCCCACATAAAAAATGCGCCTGTCAAAAAACCCACGGTTGCCACCAACCAGGCAGGAACACCCCCTGCCGCCTCTGCCCGCTCGATTGCCGGCTGCAGTAGCGACCAAAAACTGGCGGCGATCATCACGCCGGAGGCAAAACCCAGCATTAAATTCAATACTTTGGGATTGGGAGATTTAAAAAAGACCACCGTTGCCGCACCCAGAGCGGTTAGAAACCAAGTGCCCAATGTGGCGGCAAGAGCCATCAACACGATCTCGTTCATCGTACACCTCCTTGTAACCATTATAAGTATTCCCCGTTACAAAGGTGACAAACAAGCGGATCTGTGTTTGTAATAAAAAATGCGGCAAATTGCATAAATTTTATTGACAATTCTACAAAACTATGTTATCCTTGTAATAGATAATCAACTATAATTTGATTTTTAACCAAGGAGAACCAAATTTTATAACATTGAAAGAAAGGTGAACTTATGAAATTTATTCTGCGTATCTTCACACTTCTTGTTGTATTCTCCTTCTGCTTACTACCTGTAGGCTGTTCCGAAAAAGGAGGCAACGAGGTTGCAACGCCCGATTCTTTTATAGAAAAAGACACAACCGACGTTACAGAAAATTCTGCCCAAAAGGAAGATAATACCCCTTCCAAAGAATACCTCTCCATCTCCACAACCAAAGCCTCTTTCAACAAAGAGCAGCTTTTAGAAAAGGGAGATCTGATTATTCGCGGCAAGGTATTAACCAAAGATTCCGAAGTAATGACCAATCCCGATGGCACCACCACCGATAAAAACGGGCATATTATCACCAACGAACAAATTGCCGCCTATACTGTGGAAATCGACGAGGTTTACAAAGGATCCTACGATGAGGAAACCATAGAGGTAAAAACCAGTAACGGGAGCGGATTATCCCCGGATCTGATCCTTTATGGAGAAGACGAAACCACCATTTTAGGAACACCGCTGGATCGGTTTGACATGGAGCCGGGTGCCGAATGTATTATTATTTTATGCAGACTGGAAACCGGATCAGAGATCACAACCGGCTATTACCCCTTTGGGCCCGACTGCGGATATTTCCTTCCCGATGGAAATGGCAATTATGTAAACCAAAAAACCGCATCCGCTGTTACCCTTTCCCCCGATACTTTGGCAGATGAGATTGCCGCATTAAGTTAGGGTAGAGCAAATAATCCGAACCCGCCCCAAAGTGGCATATTTCGGTGCTTTTTCCCCAATTCGTTCTCACCAGGCGACAGCCTGCTTTCGCCCAAATTGAGAAAAAATCCTTCAAAATCTGCTCCCTTTGGGGTCTATGATTTTAAAAAGCGTGGATTTTTAATCAGCCAAGGCACAAAACGCAGTTAATCCTGCCGGATTAACGAGTATTTTAACACAGGATGAGTGAAAATCCGCCTTTTTAAAACGGTGTTCGGATTATTTGCTCTACCCTAACATAAATCACCATCGGTGATTTATATCATATCCGGGCAATGCACGGATATTTCATAATTCTTATTCAGAATTATTTCATATTTTGCTTTGGCAAAATATATCATTAAAAATAGCAGGAACAATAGTTCCTGCTATTTTTCTACGCTCTGTGCCTTTTTCAAAAGTCTATACGTTTGTTTTCTTTTTGCATAGAATGATCAATGCAACAGCACTGCCAATCATCACAATGATCCAAAATCCAATAACAGTAGCATCGCCGGTATCCACACCGGGAATGTTCAGCACGCTTTTATTACACAGCAAATAATACCGATATTCCTTATTGGCACTAAAGGTGGCAACCTTATTCAGAATGGCGGCTTTGATCTCGCTCACCTTTCCATCGGCAGTAACCCCCAGCACAAACTGGTCTTTTTTAGCGCCGTACATTTTGATCTTGGCATCCTCGGGCATTTCCAACCGTTTGCCGTTCTCATCGATAAAGAAAATATCAAAGGCCTCAAAGCTGCCCACAGTGTTGGGGAGCTTCTTTTTCAGCCACTTATAGGCATCCTTATCCTTGGTAGTAATGGGGTATACCACCAACGTAACACCGTCCGCCTCTGTGACCACGCTGATCTTGCCGCCGTCGGGAGTAACTACCGTGTAAATGTTGTCCTCCGGCTCGTCGTCGGTAATATAGCCCGCCTCTTTAGTGTAACGCACATACTTTCCAATAACATTTTCCGTATAAGTTTTGGTATAGGGCTCATCGGCAAGGCAACCTACGGTGCAGCAAAATAGTAATACAATGGCGATAAGCGAGGATAATATTTTTTTCATATTCAACCTCCTATTATGGCATTGGTGTTTAGCGTGATAGAACCGGCGCTGTAATAAGTTTCCGGCTCATAGGTCATTACTTTTAAACGTAAGGTTTCTCCATGGGTGAGGGTCTTGGTGAAAGAAACGGTTTTTAGGTATTCGCCCGGTTTAATCAGCCCCGTTTCAGCCACAACGTTTCCTTTGCTATCAAAGATCCGCAGCTTCATCCAAACTTCGTTGGTTTTAGTATTGGTAAAGTAAAGATCTGCTTTGTTATCTTGAATCAACACTTTACCGCACATTCCCACCTTAAAGGGCATGCCTTCCTGGTGCAGCTCCTGCCAACCTAAATTTTCCGGTGCTTTCGGTGTGCCTTCTGTGGCGCTGCTTTCAAAGGCAGGGGGCACAAAGGGGGCTTTATTTTCCCGGGGCAAGCATAATACCACGATCATCACGATCATCGAAATTAAGCATAGCCCGGCAAGAATGGGAAGAATTGCTTTTTGAATTCCCTTCATGGGTTGCTCCTTTTTTGCTTTAAAATTGCTCAATGATGGGGAATATAAGGCTATTACCCATCAGTCAACAATTTTTTGGGGAAGGCGGCGCTGCAAGGTGCACCGCCTTCTCTAAAAGTTAACTTTTTTCTCCCGGATGCGGGAATCTTATCATCCCGCATCCGGAATAAAACTTAATATATTACAATTAAGTAATTACTTATGCTGCAGCAATAGCTACGGTTACATTACCAAGGACTTCAACATCATCGGTCAGGATTTCAGCACTGTCAGGATCAACAGCGATCTTCCAGGTAGCTTCGATTTCGTTACCGAGACCAGCTTCCAAGGATTCAGCGCCCTCGGTAATAATAGCATCAACTTCAATGCCATCAGCAGCTACGAAATCAACTTCGGTAGTGATTTCATGGCTGGATCTGTTGGTAACAGTTACAGTACCTTCACCGGTCCATGCACCTTCATCGGTATCAACCCAGTCAAGAACGCTAGCGGTTTCATCCCACTCTACAGCAGATACGGTGTAGGTGAAGGTGAGGTTAGCCCATGCGATGTCAACAACGGTCTTAGCATCGCCGGATTCCTGGTTGTTAACATACTTACCATTTACAACGATTTCTTTGTCAACATCTTCAGCGATGTTGGAAATGGTTTCTGCGAAAGCAGCAACGGACATGGTAGCGATCATGGCAACAGCCAGCAAAATGGATAAAAATCTTTTCATTGTATTAAATTCCTTTCAAAATTAAAATTTAATATCCAACTAAATACATGCCTTGCCATGTATTTAGTTCAATACCTTAAATAATGTTATTCTTGAACTGTGATCTTAACTTCCAGTTCAGTATCCAAAACGGCGCGTTCACCGGTTTCGTTATCATAGAAATATACTTTAAACATTCCATTATAACCGCCCGGTGTTAACACAACGTCATCTAAAACTCCATCTTTTAGATCCAATTCCTTTACCAGCTTACCGGGTTTTAATAATCCCGACTGTAAAAGAACCGTATCTTGAATCACCAATTGGATCATCATGTTTTGGTTGGACTTAAAGGGGTTTGCAAAAGAAACAATAGCTTTCTTATCAGAAAGATCAATGGTTACTTCGTTGGAGTAGGAAAGGGTAACGGCACCGCCGTTTTCTGCCTGCTCCATCTTATCAGTTTCGTTGTCGTCCTCAATCTCTTCTGCGTTTTTATCTTCCTCCTGGGGGGCGTAATCGGGGGCAAGTACCGGGGTATCTTGATCCTGACCTTTCAGCAGGGTGCAGGTGGTAATGGTAATGCTGATTAAAAGAAGGAGGAGAAGCAGAAGAATCAGAAGTTTTTTTCTTTTATTTGCTTTTTCTTCGTTTAAATGTTTGTTTGCGGGACTCAAGTTATATTACCTCCGCTTGAGTGTTATTTTGAATGGGGTGGGGCTCCACCCCATTCAAAAGTTTGGTTTTAAGAAATTGCCACAGTAATAGCGCCCACAGCAATGAATTCATCGGTCCAGCGTTCTTTGGTTACACCGGAAAGGTTGAACCAATAGTTCTTTGCCTCGCTGCCGGCAGTGAGTTCGATGGGTGCGGTTACATCGCTTGTGCCATCGGTAAATCCGCCGCCGAGTGCGCTATAGCCGGTATAGGAATCGTAGCTCAATTCCAGCTCAACATCGGTAGTGCCGGTGTTTTCCACAGTGATCAGGTTGCCGTTCTCTTCGGCAGGAGCCCAACCGCCGCCTTCGTATTCCAGCTTTGCGGGATTCCAGGTGGGGTTGGTGTACAAGAACTCCAGAGCACCCCAAGTAATGGTTACGCTAACGATGGGCGTGGAATAATCCAGCGAAATGTTGGCGCTGCAGGGAAGAATACTAATATAGTTACCATACTGGTCTAAAGCACCATCAAGCTCGAATTCCGAAGTGTTAACGGTTCCCACTGTAATAGTTGTGTCTTCCACGGAAATACCTTTTTTAACAGTAAATGTCAGGTTAACGAATGTTCCGTCTTCTACGCCGGCTAATTTTCCTTCGTCAGTAGCGATAAACGACAATACAATATAACCGTCGTCATCGAACCCTGCTTCGCCGCCCATCATGTAATTAAACAGATCAGTTTCTTCAATGCCGGTAAGGCTCAAAGTGGAGGAATCGTAAGTAATCCCCAGGTTGATCATCATCAAACCGTTACCGGTATTATCTGTGATCTTCACGGGAACCGTGAATTCCTCGCCGGGCTGAACTGTTTCAGGCGTTTCAATTGCTAAAGAAACGGGGAGAATAATGTCACATACAGCGCTTCCGGGAAGAACTTTAACGTAGTTGAGATTTTGATCTAAAGCAGCATCAAGCTCAAATTCCGAGGTGTTTACAGTTTCTGCTGTGATTATTGTTTCGCTCACGGCAACATCGCTTTTAATGGTAAAGGTCAGGTTAACGACCGCTCCATCTTCAATGCCGGATAATTCTTCCACAGCGATAAACGACAATGTAATATAACCGTCGTCGTCGAATCCCGGTTCCCCGCCCATCATGTAATCAAACAGGTCGGTCTTTTCAATGCCGGTAAGGCTCAGGGCAGAAGTGTCATAACCAATTCCCAAGTTCATCATCATCAAACCGGCCTCGGTATTGTTGGTAATCTCCACGGGAACGGTAAAGCTTTCGCCGGGCTTTTTGCCTGCGGGTGCTTTTACTACCAAAGTGGGGGGAGTAATGGCCTTAACGATGCTCTGGCAGCTGGAAACCTCCACATATTTGCCGTTTATATCGAAAGCGGCATCGTTTTCGGTTTCGGAAGAATTTACCGTTTCGGCGCTGATCGTTGCATCGCCTATAAAATTATCTGCTACAGTAAAGGTGAGATTTGCTAAAGTGCCGTCGGTGGTTGTGTTTTCAAAATTCGCAAAGGAGAGGAACACAGAACCGTCGTCGGCATAATCGCCGTTTGTCAAAGAACCGTTGCCATACATATAGGCGAAGATTCTTTCGTTTGTCGGAACATTGGCAATGCTGGTAAGGCTCAACTGATCGGGATTATAAGAAATAACCACGTTCATACCGGCAAGACCGGTGCCGGAAAGGGTAAGGGGAACCGTAAAGGTATCACCGGGATACACCTTTTCGGGAACCGCTATGCTAACAGTAAGTTCGTTAACCGCCGCTTCGTTATAGGTTAACGCATAGCCATTTAATCGGTCGGCATCCTCCTGAGCAGCATCCTTGGTGGTATATTCGTCGGCAATTACCTTGTCTTTTGCAGCTGCCACTGCAGCGGAAACTGTGGCGCTGTCTGTAAAGTCCTTCATATCCTTGCCCTCAAAGAAGGCAAGCGCTTCAACAACCGGGTAAGCCACATCGTCCTCGCCATATACCGTTACGATGGTATCGCCGTCGGTAGAGGCGGTCAGCACGTTGTTTATAATGGTGCCGTTGCCGGAGGTTACCATCATGGCAGCATCGGTAGCGTATTGGCTTAGGTTAAGCTTTTCGCCGCCGTTTACATAGTAAGTGTCCGCATCGTCTGCAGCATAGGTAACTGCGTCGCTTGCGCTCACAACTTCTATTTTACGAACCTGCTGTTTTTCAGTGGCAGGCATTGCGCAATCGCTGCCCTTTCTCCAGTAGAAGGAGGGGCTTGCCAGCTGCTGATTCAATTCGTAGGGGATCTTGCCGGAAATTATATCCGCATTCGTTACAGTAGTGTGGGTCAGTGCAGTGCCTTCGGCAGTGTCGGTAAGGGCGGTTGTGTTATCGTAGTACACATTAGTGGCGCTGCTCAATTTGTTGGTGCCCTTGGTTGCCATAATGTAGGTGCCGCAATCGGTGCCTGCATTCAAGGTGTTACCGGCAAACATACCGTTCTTCAAGGTGGTTGCGCCGTTATCGGAATAACCAATAATGGCTGCATCGTTGGCAGTGGTAATAACACTGTTGAACAC
>JAZSRD010000009.1:0-24379 GCA_045538295.1 Eubacteriales bacterium | reverse complement strand
GAAGAACTTCCCGCTGAGCAGACAGAGGAGAACTTTCAAGAAAACCAGTAATAATATAAAAAGGGGCTTTAAAAAAATCTTGAGATTTTTTAAAGCCCCTTATTTTTATATGCTCTGGGGGATTGGCCGGTAAGAGCTTTGAATTTTTGGGAAAAGTAGGTATAGCTTTCGAACCCGCATCGCTCTGCGATCTCGTGCAGGGGCACGGCATCCCGATAAACATGGATTAAATATTTAGCGTGCTCGATCCGCAGCTCCGCCAAATAGTCGCCGGGAGTTTTACCAAAAAGCTTTTTAAAATGAGCCCGCAGATAATCCTCTGAATAGCCGCTCTCCCGCAAAAGGGCGGCGGGGGAAAGCGCCGGGTGGTAAAAATCGTCGGAAATCTCCTTAGCCACCTTGCGCAGGCACCGGGTTAATTCATTTTCCGGCTCAATGTTTTGCAACACAAAATGGGCATAGGTTTCGTATAGGTGGGAAAGGTAATCGCCGGGGTTGGTGCGGTTGCGGTAGATCATCCATATTAGTTTCTCCGCTTCCCGATCCCCATTATCTTGTATCATCATCGGTTTTGTAAAATTAAAAATATGATCAAAGGCCGCCTGAATACAGATAAGGCCAAATCCCGCTTTTGAAGAAGTACCATGGGAAATTCCCGCCGGCACCAAGGCAATGCTGCCCGGGGAAAAAGGAAGATCCCCCACAGAGGTATGTAAAACGCCCTCCCCTTCCAAATAGTGAATAATCTCAAAGGTTTTATGAATATGCAAGGAGTTGGCAATGCGTTCGGTTGGCCTGCTGTAAACAATTAATGCGTTCATTTATATCACCCACTACACTATACCACAAATCTATCTTTTACGCAAGTTTATTTATGATGTAAGGATATACTTTTTCCAGAGTGGGTGATATAATGCGGTTGAGGTGATAAACCGATGCTATTTTCCCGAAAAGATCTTTCTAAATTAATCATCCCTCTTTTTATAGAGCAGGCCTTCTCCGTGGTGGTGGGCATGGCAGATACTATTATGGTTGCCCGCGCGGGGGAAGCGGCAGTTTCCGGCGTTTCCTTGGTGGATTCTGTGAACCTGTTGGTTTTATACTTCCTGGGTTCCCTTTCCACCGGTGGTGCCATTGTGCTCTCCCAGTCTATTGGTGCAGGAAAGGTTAAGGGGGTAAAAACCATTGCCAAACAGCTCTTTTGGGTCTCCTGTTTTGCGGGAGGGCTCTTTGGGGTGGCAATGGTGCTCTTCCGCAAGGCACTCCTGGGGCTGATCTTTGGCTCTGTTTCTGCGGAGATCATGCACCATGCTTTGGGTTATTCTCTCTTTACCGCTCTCTCCTTCCCCTTTATTGCCCTGCGAAACGCAGTGGGAGCATACTACCAGGTACAGGGAAATTCCACCGTTTCCATGGGTGTAACCCTTGTGGTCAACGTTTTAAACATCGGTGGTAATGCCCTGCTGATCTTTGGCTTCCACATGGGGGCAGCGGGTGCCGCTATTGCCACCCTGTTTGCCCGCTTTGTGGGTGCAATGATCACGCTGGTTCTGGTGCTGAATAAAAAGAGTATGGTATACCTGGAGCACCTGTTCCGGTATAAACCGGACTTTCGCATTATTAAGCGCATTCTTACCATTGGGCTTCCCAACGCTTTGGAAAACAGTATTTTCCAGTTTGGTAAGGTTCTTACCCAAAGCCTGGTTTCCACCTTTGGCACCATATCCATTGCCGCCAATGCCGCTGCCAATACCCTTACCTCTATGGTTTATATCTGCGGGAGCTCCATTGGCCCCGCCATGACCACCGTTGTGGGCCGTTGCATTGGTGCGGGAGAAAAGGAGCAGGCAAAGTACTATACCAAGCGGCTGGTGGGGGTTGTTTATTGTTTACTCTTTGTTGTGGCAGGGGGAATGAGCCTGCTTGCCCGCCCCTTGGTGGGGATGTTCCACCTTTCCCAAGAGGGATCTACCCTTGCAATTAAGCTGATGCTGCTCCACAACATATGCGTTATGCTGATCCATCCCATTGCCTTTGCCATTACCAATGCCTTTCGGGCTGCCAGCGATATTAACCACACCATGATCATATCCATAGCCTCCATGTGGTTTTTCCGCGTGGGTGGTGCCTTCCTTTTTGCAAAGGTTTTGGGGCTTGGCGTTTTGGGCGTATGGTTGGGAATGTCCTGCGATTGGCTCTTCCGTGCCATTATGTTTTCCATTCGCTTCCTGAGCGGCAGATGGCTCACAAAATACAAAGAATTGTAGAATGAAAAAAGGCTGGCTTGCCAGCCTTTTTCTTTTATGGTATAATTAAAAAAGGACTCAAAATTAAAAGGAGAACGGAAAATGAAAGCCAATTACCATACCCATACCTTCCGTTGCCACCATGCCTACGGCTGCGAATGGGAATATGTGGAAAACGCCATAGAGGGCGGCATGAAAATACTGGGCTTTGCCGACCATGCACCCATGCCTTTTCCCAATGGGTACCGCTCCAGGGTGCGCATGACCCCGGACAAGCTGGGTGGATATATTGAAACAGTTCAAAAACTCCAAGCTCTATACGGCGATAAAATTGAATTACATTGTGGGCTGGAAGCGGAGTATTACCCGGAATTGTTCCCCGCATTTTTAGAGATGCTGAAAGAAACACCGGGAGTAGAATATTTGATCTTAGGACAGCACTTTTTAGAAAACGAATATGAAAAACGGATATACTCCACCAAAGAAACCACCGACGAAAAACTCCTTGCCCAATATACCGACCAGGTGATCGCCGGCATGGAAACAGGAAAATTCCTTTATATTTGCCACCCGGATGTGCTGAATTTCCGGGGGGATGAAAAAATCTACCGCCGGCATGCCCAAAGGCTTTGCCGTGCCGCCAACGCCTTGGGAATTCCTCTGGAACTAAACCTGCAAGGGTTTCGTGCCGGATTCAGGTATCCCCGCACAGATTTCTGGGCCGTTGCAGGGGAAGAAAACTGCACTGCAGTGATCGGAACCGACGCACACATGGCAGATCGCACCTGCAACCACGAAGAAATTAAACAGATC
The DNA here is from genome assembly GCA_045538295.1 of Eubacteriales bacterium. Lineage (GTDB taxonomy): Bacteria > Bacillota > Clostridia > Oscillospirales > QAKW01 > QAKW01. Next base: position 21,320 of record JAZSRD010000009.1, on the reverse strand, counting down.
ACCGCCTTTGCCGAAAAATTCGGCTTGCGGATCAAGGAACAGTTAGAAATTAATAAGGAGTTACTGAAATGATTGGAATTATCGGCGCAATGGCCATTGAAACCAACGCCATTATTGAGGAACTGCAGCAGGCAGAAACCCGCACCGTCAGCGGTGTACAATTTGTAAAAGGATTTTGGCACGGCAAGGAAGTGGTGGTTGCCACCTCCGGGGTGGGCAAGGTTTTCGCCGCCCTATGCGCCGAGGCCATGATCCTCCATTATAAGCCCCATTACATTATCAATACCGGGGTTGCCGGTGCGCTGGATCCTCGCCTGCATTTGCTGAATGTGCTGATTGGGGAGGATGTGGTGCAGCACGATATGGATACCTCCCCCTTGGGAGATCCCAAAGGGCTGCTTTCCGGCATCAACAAAGTGGCACTGCCTGCCGACCCCAAGCTGATCGAAGCCTTTGATCAAGCGGCGGCAGAGATCGGCATTCCCACCCTGCGGGGGCGGGTAGCCTCCGGGGATCAGTTTATTGCCGACGATGACAAACGCAGCTTCATTCGAAAAACCTTCAACGGCGCCTGCTGCGAAATGGAGGGTGCCGCCATTGGGCAGGTGTGCTATGTAAACAACATCCCCTTTGCGGTGCTCCGTGCCATTTCCGACGGTGCCGCCAACGATGCCAAGATGGATTACCCCGCCTTTGCCGCTAAAGCCGCCAAACAAAGTATTCAGATCCTTAAAAAAGCAATCATTCATTTATAAGGAAAAGGGACTGTAAAAAATCTTAAGATTTTTTACAGTCCCTTGTTTTACCAAAAATAGTTTTCAAGTGCTTTATCAAAAAGCGCCTTTACTTTAGCAACATCTTCATCGGGCACCTGGCACAGAACAAATTGATCGCCCTCCCACAGATCCTTCATCTGATACTCAAAGTAATAGCGATCTCCGGAACGAACCAGATCTGCATAATATTCTTTAAACAGCCCATCCTTACTGCATTGGTACACCGAGCACACATACTGGTAATCTTCCGGATAGGTCTTTACCGGCCAGCCCTGTACCGTTTCCAGCAGGTTGAGCAGAACTTCATTTTCTGCCTCGGTAAAAATATAAAAGTGGTCGTTATATTCTTCATCGAAATAATCATAACCGTTGCTTTCCGGCACAAACCCCTGCGCCAGGCGGCGGGCGATCTCCCGATACCGATCGGTTCGGCAATAGATCTCTCCTGCGCAAAGGAGAAAAATATCATCATCACTCACACGGGCATAGGCACCGTAACTGCCGGACAACAGAGCAGGAACCTCGGCATCGGTAACATAAATATTCCGCTCTTCATCGTAGGTGGGGCTAAGAGCGCCTTCCTCGGCATCGGGCAGATGCATAAACTCCTTTTCCCCCCACAGAATAGACGAATGCACCGCATCTTTCCAAAAGGCTTGCCGATCTTTAATGCCTTGCAAGGAAACACAACTGCAAAGGGAAAAGATCATTATACCAACTATCAGCATTAAACCTGCTTTTTTCCATGCTTTTTTCATGTTGCCTCTCCCCCCTTATTCCAAATTCAGCCGCTTACGCAGCACCCAGTGGCTCACGATAAACAGAACCAGAGAGATCACTGCCGCCAGCACTGTGCCGCCCAGCAAGCAGCCGTGGATCACACCAAAGATATGATCTCTGACCCATCGAGCGATCTCCTCCATGGGCAAAAAGGAAACGGAAAAGGTGGCGGCGATCATTATAATCGTGGTAATAATTTGGGTAACCAGATAGATGCCGTAATAGATCCCGATGGCGGCAAGAATCCGATTTTTACGGAAGGTTTGCCCCAGAGAGATACACATATAATAAATAAGGATCTCCATAACCAATAATGTAAGCAGTAAAAGAAGTGCTTCCCCTATATAAAACACCAAATGTCCCCCTACTGCATCCACCAGATCCCGGGAAAGATACACGGCGGCTTTCCACAGCTCCACCAGCCAGTCTCCGCTTAAGAAGATGAAAACAGAAACAAGGGCTACAACCATGGTGGCAACCATGGTAAGAACGGCGGCGCCCAATTTAACCAAAAGATGCTGGGTAAAGGTAACGGGCAGGGTCAGCGTGAGATACCCCTCCCCGGTAAACATATTTTTATAGTAGCGTATCACACAGAATATGGTGGCAAGCCCCAACGCCGCTATGATCGCCACGATATAGGCAACCAGCGCCGAACCGCTCACGGTGGAATAGACCCAACTATCCGACTCAAAAAATTGAATGATTCTACCCATTAAGGAAACGCCCAGCAAAATAATGTAGACCGGAGCCAGGCTGCGTACATAATAAAGCATTTCTTGCTTAAACAATTTCTTTACCATCTGAATACCTCCCGGAACAGTTCATCCACACTTTTCCCGTGCTCTTCCCGAATGAGATCCACCGATTTTTGCAATAAAATGTTCCCCTGCTGAATAAACACCACTTCGTCTAATACCTCTTCAATATCCGAGATCAAGTGGGTAGAGATCAGCACCGTGGATTCCGGGTTGTGATTTTGAATAATGGTGGAGATCACGTAATCCCGAGCAGCGGGATCCACCCCGGCAATGGGTTCGTCCAAGATATAAAGCTTGGCATTGCGGCTCATTACCAAAATCAGGCAAACCTTTTCCTTATTGCCCTTGGAAAGGGATTTTAATTTCATTTCCGGAGAAATTCCTAACCGCTCCAGCATCGTGTAGGCAAGCTCCGGGCGGAAATCTTCATAAAAATCAGCAAAATAATCCACGATCTGCCGCACCTTCATCCAGGTGTTCAAATAAATACTATCCGGCAGGTATGCCACCATTGCCTTACTCTCCGGGCCCGGCAGGTGCCCGCACACATAAAGCTGCCCCGCATTGGGGGTCAAAAGCCCGTTGATCAGCTTGATCAAGGTGGTTTTGCCGGAGCCGTTTGGTCCCAAAAGTCCCACGATCTTGCCGCTTTCCAGCCGTAGGTTAATGCCGTTGAGGGCAACGGTACTGCCAAAGCGTTTGGTTAAGCCCTCACAACGCAAAATTTCACTCATGCGTTCCACTCCTTTACATATTGTTTGATCTCCCCGGGGTTCAGCCCCAAGGTCTCCATGGCAGCGAAATATTCTGCTGTCTTTTCTTTTACCAATCGGTCCAGCGCCGCCTTGCAAAGGGAAATGTCCTCTGCCACAAACCAGCCGGAGCCCCGCACCGAATATAAGATCCCTTGGGCTTCCAGTGTTTCAAATGCCCGTTGCACCGTGTTGGGATTCACTCCGGCTGCCACAGCAACCTCTCGCACGCTGAGCAACCGTTCTCCGGGCGCAAACTCGCCGCAAGCGATCCGCACACAGATCTGCTCACAGATCTGGGGACATAACGGACGCTTTTTGTCCAGTGTCCACTGCACATAACCACCCCTTTCAAATTGTATTACCTTACTAATACAATAATACAATTTATCAAATTTGTCAACTCTTTTTATAAAAAAACCTTTCCCTTAATAAAAGAGAAAGGCATTTTTGATTATTCCTCTTTCAAAATTGCCAAAGCGCAACGAATGCCGTCTACGGCGGAGGACATGATCCCGCCGGCATAGCCGGCACCCTCTCCGCAGGGGTATAGCCCCCGCAGGGTGCTTTGGAATGTTTCGTCCCGCACAATAGTCACCGGGGAGGAGCTGCGGGTTTCCGGTCCGGTGAGCACAGCATCAGGCAGGGCGAAGCCCTTAATGCGGCGGTCAAACACCGGAATTGCCTCTGCCATGGCTTTGCAGGCAAAGGGGGGTAAAATATCCCACAGATTACCAAGGGTCACCCCGGGGAGATAGGTGGGCTGCACGCTTCCAAACCCGGCAGAGGGACGGTTTTGCAAAAAATCCTCTAACCGCTGGGCAGGGGCACGGTAGGTATTCCCTGCCGCTTCAAAGGCGGCACGCTCCAATTTTTGCTGGAAATAAACCCCCGCCAAGGGATGATGGGTTCCGTAATCCTTGGGGGTTACCGCCGCCAGCAGGGCGCTATTGGCATTTTTGCCGTCCCGGGCATGGTAGCTCATGCCATTGGTTACGATCCCGCCCTGCTCGCTGGCGGCGGCGATCACATGACCGCCGGGGCACATGCAAAAGGTATATACCCCCCTGCCCTGTTCATCGTGCCAGGAGAGTTTATAATCTGCCGCGCCCAAATAGCGGGCATCCGCCCCGTATTGGGCATTATTGAGCCATTCCTGGGGATGCTCGATCCGGGCACCCACCGAAAATGCCTTGGGTTGCATGAGAATTCCTTTTTCCAGCAACATCTGCAGGGTGTCCCGGGCGCTGTGTCCAATGGCAAGCACCGCATGGTCGGTTTCATAATGCCGATTGCCCACCACGCCGGTTATTTTTCCGTTTTCTATTATAATATCGGTTACTTGTTCTTCAAAATGAATCTCTCCGCCCAATTTTATAATTTCCTGCCTCATGGATCGCACCACATCCCGCAGGCGATCGGTGCCGATATGGGGCTTGGCATCAAAAAGGATCTCCGAGGGGGCTCCGTGCTCCGCAAAGGTTTCCAATACCTCCCGGCAAAGGGGATTGGAAATGCCGGAATTAAGCTTGCCGTCGGAAAAGGTGCCGGCGCCGCCCTCCCCGAATTGTACATTGGACTCCGGGTTCAGCACCCCGCTCTTTTGAAATGCTTCCACATCCTTTTGCCGCTCTTCCACCCGCTTGCCCCGCTCCAAAAGCAGGGGACACGCCCCGGCACGGGCAAGAGTCAGGGTGGCAAATAGCCCCGCCGGTCCGCTGCCGATCACAATGGGTCGTTTTTTAAACACCTTTTGCGGTAACTCCATGGGCATATAAGGTGAAAAATAGGTTCCTTGCACCACCGCCTCAATGGTGTAGTTATAGCACACCGGGCTTTTCCGAGCATCCACAGAACGCCGCAGGATCTTCCACTTGGGCAAGGAAATATGGGTTCTTTTTTCTATTTTCTTTTGCAACTGCTCCGGAGTATGGTTCACCGGCAGTCGAACATCCTTAATAATCATGGTTTCCCCTTTATTTCTTGATGTTTCTATTATAATATGTTATTATTTTACCGTCAAGGGCTTGAAAACCGACAAAAAATATGATAATATGGTTATACTTTTCCTACAAGTATAACTTTTGAGGTGATAATTGTGGCAAAGGGAAAGCATTTATACGGCCTGCCCAAGGGCAAGCATGTTTTCGGCACCGCAAAGGTGGGCGAAAAGGGTCAGATCGTGATCCCCAAAGAGGCACGGGATCTTTTTGGCATTCAGCCGGGAGATACCCTCTTGATCTTGGGAGACGATGCCACCGGGATTATTGTGTCTAAACCCCAGGCAGTGCAGGATCTGGCCAACGAGATCTTTAAAAACATGGAGGAACAAAAATAATGTGGATTTGGTTGATTGCAATTATCGCAATGCTTTTTTGGAGTGGATCAGATATTTTCAGCAAGATCGGCTCCAAGCAGGAGGATAAGCTGAGCCATTATAAGGTGGGGATCGCAGTAGGTCTTGTGATGGGTCTTCACGCTTTTTACATGGTGTTTATTGAAAAGATTCCTTTTGCTTTTTCGGATATCATTACATATCTACCTGCCTCTTTATTCTATATTATTTCCATGGTGGTAGGGTATATCGGGCTTCGATATATTGAGCTTTCCATCTCCTCCCCCATTTGCAATGGCTCCGGTGCTGTAGCAGCGTTGCTTTGCATGGTGCTCTTTGGAATTACCTTTAATCCCGAATCGGAAAGTAACGCCGTTTATCTTAATGGCTGGATTATAGCAGGCATTGCACTGGTGGTGCTTGGCATTGTGGGTCTTGGCTTTGTGGATAACACGGAGGACGTGGAACTGCGCCGCCTGCGGCAGGAAAAAGCCAATCGCAAGTATGCCAAGAGCCTTTGGGCCATTCTTTTGCCGGTGCTTTATTGCATATTAGATGCGCTGGGCACCTTTGTGGATACTCTGATCGCAGGCAACTATGAATCTGCTCTTGCCGAGAAAATGGCAAGCACCCCTGAGGTGGATGTGGAGCTGCTCACAGGCGATATTCTCAATACCGCTTATGAGTTTACATGGCTTTTTGTAGCGATCGTATTTGCCATTTATGTCTTCGCCATCAAACGGGAGAAGATCGATGCAAAATATGATGGCACCAAACTTTTAGGCGGCATCTGCGAAACCATTGGTCAGGTATTTTATATGCGGGTGGTAGTAGCAGGCTATGTGCCGGGCCTTGTAATCATCTCCGCTTATTGCATGGTATCCACCATTTGGGGCAGTATTTTCCTCAAGGAAAAACTTTCTTGGAAGCATTATCTTTGTATCGCCGCCGCCTTTATCGGCATTTTGGTTTTGGGATACTTTGATGTTTAATTTAAAACTCACCTCTTTAAATAGGGGTGAGTTTTCTTATTTCAGGGATGAATTTAATTTAAACTTTAAATTGAATTGACAATTTTTTTATAAAGTTTATACTGAATTTTTAAAAAAAGGGGGTAAAACCATGAATTTTCCGAGTCAGTTTATTGCCGCAACAAAGGAATATAATACCCGTGAAAAATATATTCCGCTTTACTATTTTCGTCGCACCTTTTTTGCAAAAAAAGGATTGATCGGTGCGAATTTAAAGGTGGGTGCTTTGGGTCTTTATGCCCTTTTTTTGAATGGTGAAGAATATACCAAAGGGCCCCTTGCGCCATACAGAGCCAATCCCGATCACTATGTTTATTTTGATCGGTATGCTCTTCCCGTAAAAGAGGGAAAAAATGCCCTTTGCTTTTTATTGGGAAACGGAATTCAAAACTCCATTGAGCGCACATGGAATTTTACCGATCTGCCTTGGCGCAGCGCTCCCGCTGTATCCTTTGCTTTGGAATTGATCTATGAGGGAGGAAGGGTAGAAGAGATCGTTGCTGATGAGAAGACGGTGGTTTCTCCCTCACCCATCATTTTTAACGATTTTCACTATGGGGAGTATTATGATGCTCGTTTGGAGCAGAAGGGCTGGAATCTTCCGGATTTTAATGATAGCGAATGGAAGCCCGCCTTTCTCATAGAAGTGCCCAAGGGAGAGGCTCGTCTTTGCGAGGCGGAATCGATTGCCTATATTGAAGAAAGAAAGCCCCAAAAGATCCGCAAGCACGGTGATGGCTGGATCTATGATTTTGGCGTAAATGATTCGGGTCTTTGCCGTCTTTCCATTGATGGAGAGATAGGGCAAAAGGTGATTTTAAAATATTTTGAAACGCTGGTTGATAACAAACCTTACTATCGAAATATCCGCTTTGATCCGAAGGATCGTTTTCAGGAGGACGAATATATCTGCGCAGGCGGAAAGGCGGAACATACTGCAAGATTTACCTATCACGGCTTCCGCTACGTTTATGTGGAAGGGATCACCAAGGAGCAGGCAACAGAAGATCTGCTTACCTATCGGGTGATGCATTCCAATCTCAAAGAGATGGGGCATTTTAATTGCGATAATAAAATGATTAATGCCCTGCAGGAATGCACAGTTCGCTCCGATTATTCCAATTTTTTCTATTTCCCCACCGACTGTCCCCAGCGGGAGAAAAACGGTTGGACCGCCGATGCGGCTCTTTCTACCGAACAGATGCTTCTCAATATGAATCCTGAAAAAAGCTATCAGGAATGGATGCGGAATATCTATAAAGCGATGGATGAGCGTGGTGCCTTGCCCGGCATAGTGCCTACCGGTGGTTGGGGCTTTCATTGGGGAAATGGACCGGCGTGGGATTGTGTACTGGTCTGGATTCCGTATTTTACTTATCAGTATCGGGGTGATCCTGCTATTTTTGAAGGGATCAATGAACCCATCAAGCGTTATCTTACTTATTTGGATAGCCGAAAAGATGCACGAGGACTTTTAGCCATCGGCCTTGGAGATTGGTGTCAGCCAACAAAATCCAATCCCGATGCACCTCTGATTGTTACCGATTCTATTACCGCTCTGGATATTGCCCGTAAAGCTGCCCTCATCTTTGATGTTCTGAAGGATGAGGAAGGAAAGCGCCAATCGGAAACCTTTGCTGAAAAAATGCTTGCCTCCATTCGCACCCATCTCATTCAAGATGGTGTATTGGAAGGAGATACCCAAACCGGCCAGGCCATGGGCCTTTTCCACCATATCTTTGAAGAGCAGGATGAGGAGCGTGCCTTTGCACGGCTTTTGGAGTTGATTCATGAAAAGGATGATCATATGGCTACCGGTGTGCTTGGCGGGCGCGTTATCTTTCGTGTTCTTGCCGATCGGGGAGAGGCAGAGCTTGCTTTGCATATGATCTTGCGGCCCGAATTTCCCTCCTACGGCAACTGGATCATTCGCGGTGCTACCACCTTATGGGAGATGTTTACTCAAGAGGGCGGTCAGATTGCTTCACGCAACCATCATTTCTGGGGCGATATCTCCGCTTGGTTCTACCGCTATTTGGCAGGTATGGAGATCAATCCCGATGCCACCGATATTTGCAAGGTAAATATCAAACCTGTTTTTGCCTCGGTTGTTAATCATGTGAAAGCCTCTCATCGGTTGCCCTATGGAGAGCTGAGCGTGGAATGGACCCGCAAAGGGGATACCATTATTTTGGATGTTGAAGTTCCCGCCATGGCAAGGGGCGAATTTCACTTGCCGGAGGGCCTTGCTTTCCCTGATGGTTCTTCTTCTATCCCTCTTAAGAGCGGTACTTATACAATTAAATAATAAAATGAGGCTGTGGTTTCGGTGTGATACTCCGCTTGGAGTATCTCGCCAAAACCACAGCCTGTTTTTTATAGAAATTCCTCGGGAATAGAGTTTGCCATTTCTTGCGCACCGGCACTACTGGGGTGCAGGTGATCGCCGCTATCGCACCGTGGCTGCATAGCAAGGGGATCCTCCGGATCCAGCACTGCCAATTCAAAGGGCAGCACGCCCTCGATGGGGGCTTCCCGATAGATCCAGTAATTCACCTTTTGGCGAATGGCTTCTTTTTCTTCGTTATAGGTGCGCCATCCCTTAAAGGGCAGAATGGGAGATAAAAATACAGCGATCCCATGCTCATGGGCTTTATTGATATAGAACATAAGCCCTTGGATCAGCTCCTCTGCTGTGGGCAGGTCACTCAAAGGTCGGAAAGGATTTCCCTCGTCGGTGGGGTGGATAATATCGTTGATCCCGTGCAGAATAAACACCTTTTTTACCCCGGGCAGGCAGACCTCCCGCTCAAAACGGGCGGCACCCTTGGGGCCGTAGTGGCGGTAAGAATCGCAAGGGTATTCCCGCAGCACCCGGCTGCCGCTCACCCCTTTACGCACAATGGCAACATCCTTTCTGCCCAGCTCCTCCATAACCCGGCGCTTTAGCCGATCAGGCCAGCTTTGGGCGGTAATGGAATCGCCGAAAGCCACCACTGCATAGCAGTTTTCGGGAGAAAGGGCTTCCACCGTGTGGATAAAGGGATAAATATCTGCATCGCACTTTTCATGCAAAGGCAGATCTGCCGCCTCGGTTTGATCCCCATTGGCGCACCAGCGGCCATGGAAGGTATCTCCGCCCAGGTGCCCGGTCATCACCCGGGTGAAATCGGCAAAATAAAGGTTAAGGGTCAACACCTCGCCGGCATCGAAGGAAAACAACACCTCATCGGAGGTAATCTTTCCCCCGGGCGCCATTTTGCCCTGTTCCCCGCCCCCAAAGGTAATGGGAACACAACGGCTTTGATCCATGGCACTCCCCTCTGCCGCCACACTTACAGTGGCACGGGTGATCACCGATTCTTCACTGTTATAAAGATTGGAAAAACAAAACCGCAAAGCGGAGCCGGGCACGCTCATCTGCAGTTGCATTCTTACCGTAGTGTTGTGCATCCACTCAGCGCACCGCCGCTGGGATTTGCTGATACCGCACCCCCACACGGGGATCCAATGTTCGTTCATAAGATCAACCTCCTGATTTTTTAGTCCTGGGAATAAAAAGCGGAATAGGCTTTTCCCGCCTGGGGAGTCACGCCCCGATAATGCATCAGTTCGCTTACCGTTACAAACTGGTAACCTTTTTTGGAAAGCTCTTCCAAAATCAGTTTAGTACCTTCATAAGAGGATTGGTAAATTTCGTGAAGCAATACGATGTCGCCATCTTTCACCTCGTTTAAAACCACCCTTTTTACCGCCTGGGCGTTGCGGCTTTGCCAATCCAGAGTATCCACACTCCATTTGATCACCGGCATATCCACCACCGAAAGCACGGTACTGTTGGCATTACCAAAGGGCGTGCGCACCAGGGAGGGATAAGCGCCAATGGCATCGTAAATGGCATTAGAGGCATCGTCCAGCTCCTTTTTCACCTCCGGGGCGGTGAGTTTGTTCAGGTTTTTATGGCGCATGGTGTGGCTGGCGATCTCATTGCCCATCTCATAGGCATATTTCAGATCCTCTGCATAGGTGGGCACATTGATCCCCAACACAAAATAGGTGCCGTGCCCACCGTATTCTGCCAGCAGATCCACAAATTCCCGGGTGTATTTTCCCGGGCCGTCGTCGAAGGTAAGGGCGATCATGGGCTTATCCGGATCGATCAGGCCGGCACGCTGCACTGCCTGCACCGAAAATTCCTTTTTCTCACCCTCTGCCCAACGCAGAGTAAGCACATCGCCCTTTATGGTGAAGTCTTCCATATCTTCAATGGTCTTTTCGGCAGAGCGAAGCAAAATGTTCAGTTTTTCTTCGCTATCCGCTCCCACCACATCATTTAAACCCAAGATCTCATGCTCTTCGTTTAAATAATAGGTTTTTTCGCCGGCGGCAACCTCTTTGCCTTTTCCCGAACGATCCAGCAGGGCGATCTCATAATGAACGTTCAACGTGTTATAGGCATCTCCCGTGGCGGTTTCATAATCGAAGACCAACCGGGGGATTTGACCCTCTTCCTGATTTTCCGTATAGGGAGCAAATTGGGCTTTCGCCCCATCCATATACTTTTTCAATTCCTCGTTGGTTCGCTGACTTTTCGTTTTGGGATAGGCAAGATATACACATCCCCCGTCTTTGGTATAAGAATCCCGCTTTTCAGCACCGATATGCTTTTCTTCCGAAAAAGCGTAAGGGTGTTCCTTCATCATTTTCTTTGCAGGGGAGCCCCCGCCCATAAGGAAATATACTGCAATGCCGATCACCGTGGCAACCAACGCCACAGAGGCAATACAACCGATCAAACGTTTCATTGATACACGCCCCTTTAAGTTTTACTTATGATAGAATTATACACTTTATTATAGGGAGTTGCAATGGAAATTTAAGAAACCAGGAAATTTGTTCTGCAAAAGAAATATCCCCCCCGATATACGCAAAATAAGCCCCCGCATGCGGATGCTAATTCCACATGCGGGGGCTTAAATAATTGACATGCTCTTCCCAAAAGAGAAATATGCCTTATTCTATGCAATCATCTGTGTTAAGCCTATGATCAACGGCATCGTTATCATGGAGAGAATCGTTGACAAAGATACCAACCGCACAGAAAGCTCTGTGTTGCGGCCAAATTTTGCAGAAAAGATGGTTGCCGTTGCACCAACAGGCGCACTGGCACCGATCACCGATACTGTAAGTACGTTTCCACGCACACCGAAAAGCCACAACAGCGCAAGTGTGATCAAAGGGAAAACCAAAAGGCGCAGGGCGATGCAAAAATACGACCACTTATCCTTAAATGCCGCCAGCAGATCTGCTTTACCCAAATAATAGCCAACCATCAGCATGGGCAACGGCAGGTTCAATGCTCCCATTGCCGAAATCGCCTCTTGAAGCATACCGGGCATTTGCAAGCCTTCAGAATATAGGGGGGAGGTAAAGAATATCATCCCGACCACCACCCCGATGATACCGGGGTTCAAGAGAATCTTTTTGATATTCATTCCCTTTTTATCACCGCTCATATCAATGAGTCCCCATGTCCACAATGCAATATTGAATACTGCAAGATAGACCGCTGCATATAAAGCCCCTTCATGGCAGGTTGGCGTATCGATCAGCGCCTGTGCCAAGGGCAGTGCAATAAAACCGGCATTGGAAAACACTGCGGCAAATCGCATTAATCTGCGGCGATCCTCATCCGAAAAGCGAAAGACGAAGTGCACGGTTAATATCATGGCAATATGGATCCCTGTTGCGATCAGCGCAACAACACCGATATTTTTTAATACGCTCAAAATCTCGGTCTTGGAATAAAGCGTCCCACTGAAAGCATTGATAATTACACAGGGCGTAACAAAATACATCACAATATCGCCCATGCTCTTGTTGGCCTCTTCTGTCAGAACTTTTATACGCTGGCAAAAAAATCCAAGAATGATGATCAGGAAAAGAAGGCCGACCTTTTCCGCCACCGCAAGAAAGCTTGTTAAAAAATCCATGACCGCTCTCCTGTTTAAATTTCTATATTAGATTCTTTCTTCAGCAACTCAAGGATCTCCCCGCGATAAGGCATTGAGGGAGAGGAACCAAGGCGGGTAACGGAGATGGCAGCCGTGCATGTGGCAAACTTAAGGGCTGTTTCAATGGGGTATCCTTCCGAAATGGCGGTGACAAAACCACCGTTGAATGCATCTCCGGCGCCGGTGGTTTCAACCGCTTTTACCTTTAAAGCAGGCACAAAGATCTCTTCTTTCCCATTGGTAAAGAATACGCCCCGTACACCAAGGGTGATCACAACATTTTTTACCCCTTTTTCAAAGAATTTTTCGGCGGCTTTGCGGCAATCTTCGATGGTATCTACCTTAACACCGGTGTAGAATTCCGCCTCTGTTTCGTTGGGAGTAACATAATCCACTCCATCAAACAGGGAATCCGGCACCTCCACAAAGGGGGCGGGGTTCAGAATAAAGGGCTTCTGATATTTCTTTGCCAGCTTCTTTGCTGTCAGCACAGCCTCCGTTGTTGTTTCAAACTGGGTCAGCACCGCAGCGCAATCGGCAAAATCCTTTTCTGCTGCCAATACCGCATCCTCTTTTACCATTTCGTTTGCAGCAAAAATAACGATAATGCGGTTTTGAGCATCCTCCTCATCAATCTCGATCAGGGCGCTTCCGGTATCGGCATCCGGCAATATTGCCACATATTCCTCGCTCATCCCTTCGGTTCTATAATGCTCCTCCAGGATCCGCCCCAATACATCCATACCCCGGCAACCGATAATCTTAGCCTCAGCCCCTGCCCGATGGGCGGCGGTCATCTGATTAGAGCCCTTTCCTCCGGGGCCAAAGCGAATTTTTGAGCCCATCACTGTTTCCCCTGCTACCGGCAGATGGGGAGCAAAGCCGGTAACATCAACGATCAATGATCCCGGTCCGACTACTTTTCCCATTTTAATTCTCCTTCTTATGCATTTAATGATTCTTCTAAAATTTTTGCGCCCGCAGAGGTTCCGATCCGATCTGCACCTGCTTCGATCAAAGCCTTGGTATCGGCATAGTTGCGGATACCGGCGGATGCCTTAACCTTTACATTTGCAGGCGCAGTCTTTCTCATCAGAGCAATGTCTTCAACCGTTGCAACGCCTTCGTTGAAGCCGGTGCAGGTTTTAACAAAGTGTGCCCCTGCCTCTGCAGAAAGTTCCACAGCCTTTACCTTTTCCTCTTCGGTTAAGAACAGGGTTTCAATAATTACCTTAACCGTTTTGCCCTTGGCGGCTTTTACCACCGCTGCGATCTCTTCCCGCACATAATCGTATTTCCCATCCTTCAGTGCGCCAACATTGATTACCATATCAAACTCGTCGCAGCCCATCTCATAAGCATCTTCCGTTTCTGCCACCTTAACAGCGGTGGTGTTTGCACCGAGAGGAAATCCGATCACGGTGCAGACCATTACATCGCTGCCCTCCAACAGTTTTTTGGCAAGAGGGATGTTATAAGGATTGATACAAACGGAAGCAAAATCGTATTTTCTTGCTTCGGCACAAAGGGCTTCGATCTGCCCTTCTTGTGCAAATGCTTTCAAAACAGTGTGGTCGATGTATTTATTAAGTTTCATTATGCTTGCGCTCCTCTTTCTATGTATTTTTTATTCTTCGTCAATGGTCTTAAAGGATTTGCCCCATTGCTTGATCCGCTCTTCATAAGCATCGTTAAAACGCCAATCTCTCCAGAAGGTCAAAATGCACATATCCTCTTCCGATTCGCTGTTATCCAGCGCATGGAAAACGCCGGCAGGAATAAAAATCACCTGATCGCCGGCAATATCAATAATTTCATCGTCCAGCTGCAGCTTTCCCTTGCCGGAAAGAATGTAGTAGATCTCGTCTTCCTCGTGGGCTGCGCCGCCCAGAGCACACCCGGCCTTAACCGTGCCGTGATTCATCTGAATCACATTATCTCTTCCGGTAATCACATGGTCCAAAATCATTCTGGACTCATATTCTTTACCAAAAATCAAAGGCTTAACCTTTTCCACTTGAACCTGTAAGGGCGGTAATTTTTTCATCTGGCTCTTCTCCTTTTTTAATCAAATTTGATCATAATTTTAATTTTTGTATTGCGGTATTTATCTTCGTTTTCAAATACATCCAGGCAATCCTCAAAGGGCACATGATGGGTAACAACGGGGGTGAGCTTTATGGGATTTTTCCGCATGATCTCACAAACTGCCGGTGCATTTCCGGCACTGCCTGCGGCGCCCCTTAATGTAACACAGCCCAACACGATGGGATCGATCGGAAGATCATCCAGATTCTTTTCATAAAAGCTTACGATAGAAATTCTCCCAAAGCGCCTCACAGATAAAAGACTCTGGCGCAATGCTTCGGGCGACCCCGAAGTTTCAATGATGAGATCGGCGCCTTTTCCCTCTGTTTCAGATTTAATGGCTTCTATCACATCACATTCACGGCCGTTGATAACAACATCCGCGCCAACCTTTTTGCCAATTTCCAATTTTGAAGAAGAGCGGCCCACAAGTACGACCTTTCCTGCTCCGTAGTATTTAGCAAGCCACACAGCCACCATACCGATAGCACCCGTGCCAAATACAACCGCCGTATCCTCCTTGGAAAGCTCTACCCCTTTGAAGGCGTCATAGGAGATAGACGCCGGCTCGATCAGTGCACCTTCATCCATGCTCAGTTCATCCGGCAGCAAGAAAACATGGCGCTCGGGGATCTGCATATACTCTGCATAACAGCCATCCCAACAATTTACAGTGCCCACACTTTGAAGCTTACTGCAGGAAATATAGTCGCCATTCATACACGCCTCGCAAACACCGCAAGACACAAAGTTATCGGAATATACCCGATCACCGACTTTAAATTTGGTCACAGCAGGACCAACCGACTCCACAACACCGGCATATTCGTGACCAAACCTACAAGGGTACACGATCTCACCGCTGCGAACGAAACTGCTCTCGCCCGTGTAAATGGATTGATCGGTTGCGCAAACGCCGGTGCGCAACACCTTGATCACAACCATATCGCCGCTTGCAGCGGGCTTTGCCACATTTTCCATGCGGGCATCCCGCGGGCCATATACGGTTACTGCTTTCATTGTACTCATATATTATTCCTCCTTCAATTGAATCTTTATATTAAACGAAAACACTGCATTTGCAGGAATTTCCGAGCGAAGTCCCCGCTCGGCCCCACGGCCGGTGGAATCAAACGGAACAGTGCAGGGTTCCGGAGTTATGCTGTATCCGTTTTGAAAGGTTCCATTGTTAAGCCAAAGACCGAGATACGGCAATTTCTTTGGATCAACAGTAAACAGCAGCGTCCATCCGTCCGGATAAGAAACGCCGAACTCCCCTGTGGGCATTGGCGAAAGATAATAGAATTTATAAGCCACACCACTGCCCGGTTCATGTTTCATCAGTCTGTCATAAGGCAACGCATCGGAACCTACGGTAATGGGATCCACAAACATCATCTCAATAGGCGTGCTTTCTGTAAACGGAGTGAGCACACGCATGCCATCCTCTCCCGCCAGCATCATATGTCCGGCCCATAAGAACGGCAGCGGCGATTTTGTGCGGTTATTGATCCGATAGTCCAGGCAGATCGTATCATCCCCGTCTACATAGACTCTTTTTTCATAGGTAACAGAGAATAACTTGGATTCTGCTTTCAATATAAGCTGATCCTCTGCAATCGTAACCTTATAGGGAAGCCTGCAACATTCGCCATGGTCGGGATAGAATATTCCATTCACCGTTTCAGGATCCACGGTGGGAAACATATCGTCAAAACCGCTGCATTCGCTGTCCACATAGCTTCCATCATACGCTAAAACGTTATAGGTATCACCCGGTTTTGTTACCAATAGTTCTTTTCCGTCTGCTTTTCGTTTTAGAGAAACCAGTTTGGCACCGTCCTGCGGCAGGATCAGAAGAGTTAGGCAAGCGGTCTCCACTGCGACGGCCTCTCTGTCTTTATATTTGGTTTGATAGATCATCAGATTAGGATTCCTTCCCCTTGCCGCATGAGCAAATACGCACAATCCGGTGCAGTTTTTTCCATTTCCTCTTGAAATGCACCGGGATTGCCGCCGTGCTCCGCAAAATTCCAATAGTGGCAGGGCACCGCCAATTTGGGCTTTAATGCCTGAATCACCCGAGCGGCCTCCTCCTCGCAGAGATTTCCAAATTTTCCGTTAATAGGCAGCAGCAAAAGATCCACCCCTTGCAGTTGGGGATTTTCCAAATAATCCGGACGATAGGCCGTATCCCCCATATAGTAGATTTTTTTGCCGCCGATCTCAATGAGCAAGCCCAGGGCATCCGGCGCAAGTTCTCCATGATCGCAGGGCATGCCGGTTACCTTAAGCTCCCCCCGCACGGCAGTTTCCCCGCAGGATAAGTAGGTAATATTTTTGTTCAGCCCCAGCCGCACACACTCCTCTTCCACGTCCTTGGCACCAATTAGTGCTGTTTCTCCGTTGGAAAGGATCGCCGGCACACTGTCGGGATCAAAATGATCGTAATGAGCATGGGAAACCAGCAGGGTTTCAATAGCGAGCTCCCCGGGCTCCAAAATACAGGGCATCAAACGCTTAAAGCCAAAATAACGCTCGCAGCAGTTTGAGAGATACAGATCAATGGCAATAAGCTTGCCTGCCGGGGTTTTGAATAAGAATCCGGCCTGACCCAGAAAGAAAACGCCAACCTTATCGCCGGGAATGGGTTTTGTTGCTACCTGTGTTGCAAATTGATTCATGGGATTCCTCCGTTATTAAAAATTTCTTGCAAAGCCGCCGCAGGTCCAACCGCCATCCACGGGAATAACCGCACCGGTTATATAGCTTGCCGCATCCGAGGCAATAAATGCCGTAGCATTGGCGATCTCCTCCGGAGTCCCCTGGCGACCCATGGGAATATGGCTAAGCAAGCCCTGCATAACGCTATTCTCTTTCCAAAGTTCATTCGTAATGGCAATGCCGATGGTTCCGGGGCAGATGGCGTTGGCACGGATTTTTTTCGGTGCAAGTTCCATGGCAACTGCTTGTGTGAAATTATTCACGCCGGCCTTTGCTGCAGCAAAGGCACATTGGTTACGCAACGGAACAAGACCTACAATAGAACTGATGTTAACAATAGAAGAACCTTCCGGCATAAAGGGAACCGCCGCTTTAGTGCAGTTGTAGGTGCCGGTGAGATCCACAGCAACGATCTTATCCCACCACTCATCGGAAAATTCGCTCACCACATTTCTTTGATCAGGGCCTACATTAATGCCTGCATTATTGATCAAAACATCGATCTTTCCAAATGCTTTTGCAATATCTGCCATGGTTTTGCAGGCGGCCTCTCGATCCGTAATATCCAGCGAATATCCATAAGCCTCAAATCCGTCTGCACGGAATTTTTCTGCTGTTTCCTCTGCACCAACATTGGCGCAGAGCACTACCTTTGCACCGTCTGCGGTGAATAACTTTACCATCCCTTGGCCAATACCGCCAGATGCTCCGGTAATCACAATAACCTTGTCTTTAAAACTAATATTCATATCTATATTATCCTTTCTTTTTTTCTCTTATGGATTACTCTGCCATCGGAGTCAGCAGAAGTTTCATTGCTTTTCCGTTTTCTAAATCTGCAAAGGCTTCCTGCCATTCATTTAAGGGGCGCACACCAATCATCTGCTCCACCTGCAGTTTTCCGCTGCCAAGCAGGGAAAGTGCAATATTCCAACCATTGTAGCTGGAACTCATATTAAACTGAACATCCAACACCTTCATCATGGCTTCGTTCCAAGGAATCTCAACCATTTCACGAGCTGTCATGCCAATGGCGCACAGCAGGCCGCGCTTTTTAAGTACCTTGATAGCGGTGCAAATGGCACTGCCCGCACCGGAGGCTTCCACCACAATATCCGCACCAATTTCTGTTTCTTCCATAATGATTGCCGCCGCATCCTCTTGCAACACATCGATAAAACGATCATAACAATTCAACTCTTTGGCAATTTTCAGGCGATAGGGAATATCGTTCGTGCAACCGCACAAAATAATTTTTTCTGCGCCTGCAATACGGGCCATCTGGGCAGCCAGTAAGGCAATGGGGCCCACGCCCATAATGACAACTCGGTCACCGGGCGTGATCCGTGCCCGCTCAAGAAGCTGATGGGCCACAATTGCCGCAGGCTCTGCCATGGCCGCCGCCTTCAGGGATACTCCGGCAGGAACTTTATGCAAAAGTTTTTCCGGCATCACAAGATAGGTGGCAAAAGCGCCATCAATTCCCCAGCCGATCGATCGCTTGTCCATGCAGTTCTGGATATGTCCGTTTCGGCAAAGGTAGCACTTTCCGCAGGCAAGGTTATGGGGCTCGCCCACCACATAATCTCCTTTTTGATAGGCGGTTACCGCCTTTCCAACCTCCACCACCTCGCCGGAAAACTCATGCCCTAAAATAACCGGCGGATAGTATGCAAACTGATCGTGCAGAATGTGAATATCTGTGCCGCAGATGCCGCTGTAGGCCACCCGAATCAGCACCTCATCTTCTCCAAATTGGGGAATCGGGCGGTCCTGGATCTCCACAAACCCTTCCCCTTTTTTCGTTTTAACCAATGCTTTCACAAAATCCCCCCTATTAATTATTTACAAATATAATGATCCATGCTATACTACCATTATAGCATCATATTTGTCCTATTTATATAACATTTATTCCATAAAATATAACTTTCGTGTCATGTGGAGGCCTTTTTTATGTCCTATGCACCTCACCCGTTACCATTCCTTCTCGGCAACGAACCCATCGCAATGGAAATTACATACGAAAAACAGTTCACCACCGTTAACGATGTGTGGCACGATGCGGATCATCTCCACGATTTCTACGAGATCTATGTTAACCTGAGCGGCAATGTTTCCTTCCGTGTGGGCAACCAGATTTTCCCTATAAAAAGAGGGGACGTGATCATCACATCCCCCAACGAATTGCATCGCTGCCTTTATCACAGCGATTGTATTCACGAGCATTTTTGCATATGGTTTAAAGCCCTCTCCACCTCCGAAGAACTTTTTTTCTCCCGCTTCTCCCATCAGCCGTTGCTGGTTTTGTCCGACGCAGAGAAAGAACTGCTGATTGAACACTGCTTCGAATTATATCAATTTCAGCACGCCGAAAACGAACTGCAATTTCGCGTTGCCCATCGCTTTTTTGCGATCCTTGATTTAATACTCACCGGGAAACAGGTGGCAAACGTCTCTCAAAATCTCCCGGTCCGCTTTACCGAAATCCTGCTCCATATTTCCCGCCATTTTCAGGAATCCTCCTTTAATGTGGCAGCCCTCAGCAAAGCAACGCATGTTTCCTGCAGTACCCTTAATCGCTATTTTTCAAACTATTTCCAAACCTCCCCTTCCCTGTACATCGAATCCTGCCGCTTTTCAGAGGCAAAAAAATTGCTGCGCTCCGGCCATAGCGTGCAGCATACTTGTTTCCATAGCGGGTTTTCCGACTGTGCCTACTTTATCAAGCGGTTTCGTAAAAAATTCGGCCTCACCCCCATGCAGTATCGCAAAAAATGGGACGGAAAATTGGCGGAATAACCCCCCATAAACACCTCTCTGCAATTTTCCGCCAGGATGGCCCTCACGATATACGCAAAATTATACCCTTTAAAAAAATGCCGATGGAAATCCCCATCGGCATTTATATTCGTTTAACTTTATTCGACTGTTTTATTTCTTCAATACTTTTTTGCACCAGGTGCGCTTGCCGCATTCGGGGCATTTTAGGTAACGGGTGGTGCCGGCGTGCATTGCATTCAACGCTTGTGCATAGGTGGGCACGATCTCAAAGCCGCAGTTTTTGCATTTATAGGCACCCACGCTGACCTCCAACTTTAATGCGTAAAAACAGGGGGCCAAAAAGAGGATGCAGATTCCAATAACGGATACCGCCTGCCAGATTCCTTCCGGCACAAAGAAGTACACAGCAGCGCAGCCTCCAAACAACCCCAACATACTTACCGCCATGATGACCCACATGGTCGTCCAGATGGTTTTGTTCTTTTGGGCGATCTCCTTCGCCAGATCGAGCATCAATTCTTCATTTTTTTGATTCTTGTTTTCCATACTGATTTTCTCCCCACTTAATAATTCATTAACGTTGATTTGCAGGATCTCACACAATTCCAGCATAAGGGACGTATCGGGCATTGCGATGCCCCGCTCCCATTTGGATACCGCCTTATCGGTGATTCCCAGCTTGTCTGCCAGCTGCAGTTGGGTGAGCCCCTGCTCTTTTCTGCAAGCGGCAATAAATTTTCCGATTTTAATTTGATCCATACGGGTTCTCCTTTCGTTTACAGTATAGCGCCCGGGGAGTAAAAATCACACCTACCGTTGGTTTAGTGGGGAAATAAACCGGGGGTGGAGTTAAAAAATATTGAAATGATTATATCATACTACTGTTTGATTTTCAATGGAAAGAAAAAGCCGATCAGTAGTGATTCCCGTAGGGTGACAAGAGGTAACCCTGCACTCTCGGTTTTTGTCGACCGCTCCGAGCGGCTTGCGCCAAAACCTTCGGTTTCGGGACACGGCAGTCCCCAAAGCCTATCGCGGCTTTGGGGCTGCCTCAACGTAACCGCACGCTACTTTGCAGCGCCCGGTTCGACCTGCAGTATCGACACAAAACAAAAAGCACACCTTTCGGTGTGCCTTTTTGTTTTGGTGGAGATAAGCGGGATCGAACCGCTGACCTCTTGAATGCCATTCAAGCGCTCTCCCAGCTGAGCTATACCCCCATATTCACTTGTCCGCTCTGTTTATCTCTCGTGCGGAACGAATATTATCTTAACA
>JAZSRD010000067.1:0-20313 GCA_045538295.1 Eubacteriales bacterium | reverse complement strand
CATATAAAACAGTTGTTTAAAGAAGAAACCTCAAAGTATCCCCCCTTTTAAAACCAAAAACCCGCAAGGCAGGGCATTGCGGGTTTTGTTTTTAGTTTGGTGAAACAGAGGGAAGATTTCCCAAATTGTCATTTTCATCTCCGTTGGGTATTGCTTTCAGATATTGGGTATCTCCCCGATGGGCGATCCCCACTCCGGTAATTTTTCCCTGCTTCGCCATCTCCACCGCTTGGGGCTTTGCCACAAGGCTTTCATCGGATAACTTATATCCGGTGATCTTTCCGCCTTCCTTTACCAGCGCCACAATTCGCTTTGCGTCGGAATTCGGCTTTGGAATTTCATCCAAAGTGTTCTTAACAAATTCATTACCGTCCATTCTGTCGCTCCTTTTTATAATAAGGATGAACAAATGGACCTGTCATTATTCAAATCACTTCCTAATTTATATTAATAACGCTATATTTTTGCATCTCGCGGTTGCCGTTTTCGTATGAAACGATGTGCATAAAGATAAAAATGTTCTACCTCTTTGTTTTTTCTTTACATTCTCATTTCGTTATGCTATAATTCATTTGAGCCGTTTTTATATATTTAAAGTCTTTTTATATGTTTTATTCGTTTTTGTGCGAGGTGAGGCAAATGGAGTTTTTAGGTACAGCCAATAGGCTGCAGGTAGATCAAATATTGGATATTGTCGTTTCAAAATATACCGGAGGTGCCGGAGGGTCCAATAACCATTGGGAAATGCTGTGTCTGCTGGAGGGAAGTGCAAACATCACCGCCGGAAATCGGCTTTATGCCATTACCGCCGGAACTATTGCATTCTTTGCGCCCAACGAGATTCACTGCATACAATGTGGCAACAACGCTCATTATTTAACAGTTACATTTAACATTGAGGGACCGTACCCTTCCGCGTTGGAGGGTGCAGTAGTGCGCCTAACAGATCGGGAGTGGCTAATAATAGAGGAGATATGTTCCTTGCTGAATTACACGGAAGATCCCCACGCCAACCAGCAGCTTTATCCCCTGCTGGAGTTGCTTTTACTTCGTTACTGCACCAAGGAAAGGCAACCGACCGGTGTAACGGAGCGAGATGCCGCCCTCTTTTTAAAAGCAGTGGAAATACTGCAAGAAAACGTAGCAAGCCCGATCTCGGTAACAGAATTAGCAGGTGCCCTCTCCATTAGCCTTTCCCACCTAAAGCGAATTTTTGCCCGCTATGCCCAAATGGGAGTGCATGAATACCTGACCGACTTAAAGATCAACTATGCCAAAGACCTTTTAAAAAGCGGCAACTCCGTTACCCAAACTGCCCTATTGGCAGGCTTTGCCAACCAGGCATATTTTTCGGCTGCCTTTAAGCGGGTCACCGGGCTCTCTCCCAAAGAATATACCGGCACCCCAAGGGTTCGCCGGGCACCCAAAGCGCCCAAAAAGCCCAAGCCTATTCAAAACCGGGAACTACCAAGTTATTTGCTTTAATTACATATTTTTGGTTATTTGTTTTATTTTATATGATTTTGGTTCAAAATAAACGGTGCGGCTGAACGCCGCACCGTTTGTTTATTTTATTTTTTCATTTAACCGTTTACTGGTTCCTTTTACACAAAGATAAACCGTTAGCCACACAGCGAAATACCCCACCACAAAGATCAAGGTAAAGATCAACACCACCTTAGGATCAAAGGGGATCCACGAATTTAAAAGATAGCAGGCAACATACGCCAGGTACAACACCCCGAAGTGGCAAAACAATGACTTCGCAATGGACCAGGATTCAATTTGATTAAAGACCGTAACCCCCGCCTGCAAAAATGCCAGCAGATAGGTGGAAAGGATCGCCCAAAAAAACGCCTGCCCCGTGAGGGAAAAGCCCGCCACACTGTAAGACAGGATCAAATAAACAATCCCCACTACCATAGGACCAAAGCCAGCGAACATCAATCCCCGATGTAAAAATGTTTTTAAATATTGATTCATGATAAACCCAACCTTTCTTTTACTGTTTTTAAATTTCTGCGGGATACATAATCCCGATGCCCGTTTTTAAAGACCACCCCCAAGGCACCACCGATGGCTACCTCAAAGCGCTCGATCTGTTTAATATTGGCAATGCAAGATTGATTGATCTTTACAAAATTTTGATCCAGCTTTTCCTCCAGCTGATACAGCCGCAATTTTATCTGCAGGCACTCTTTTTCCATGTGGGCATAAACTTTGTTGTTCTCCACAGAAAAGCAGCAAATATCCGCCAAATTCAACCGCATGGCCACCTTATCCCGGTAACCGATCCATTCCCGCAGTTCTTCCTCCACTAAACGTTTGATCCCCTCCACCAGCGGGGTTTGGGCATGGGCGTAAACCAGGATCTCTTCTTCCCTATTTTTATCTATAACAATCTTTAGTTTCATGGAAGCCTCCTTTCAAGGCTATTTTACCGCCTCTTTATTTTCCTTTCAACCCTTTTGCGTTATTCGGTCGATTTGCGGCTGTAAGCGGTAAAAAGGGTCTGTAAAAAATCTTAAGATTTTTTACAGACCCTTTCGATTATTCTTTTACTTTTTTAAATACCACAGCAGTGCGTGCCGGCAGATAGCATTGGAAACCTATATTGCCATCGGCATCGGGAACGGCTTTATAACGATAGGTAAGATCGACACGATCAAAACCGCCGAACTCCCCTTGGTCGGTGGTAAGCAGTACCTCGTAGGTACCCGCCTCACCCGTGGGAATAAAATACCCCTCAAAGGATCGATCTGCATTAAAGTTAAAGGCGAACACCGTATTGCCCTTGAAATAGATCATCACCTTATCCCCATTATGCAACCAATGTTCTACTGCTTTTTTAGGCAGAAGCCGCTCTTTTTTCAGCAGTTTCAGCATAGCAACATCAAAGGCCTGCAATTGGCTGTAACGCAACCTCTCGTTCTCTGCCAGGCTCCATTGGCGGCGGCAGTAGTGGTAACTCCAACCGTTGCCCTCCCGGGGAAAATCGATCCATTCCGGGTGCCCGAATTCATTGCCCATAAAGTTCAGGTAGCCCTCCCCCGCCAAAGAGGCGGTGATCAAGCGAATCATTTTATGCAGTGCCATTCCCCGATCCACAACGCTGTTGTTGCTCCCCTTTTCCATGCCGGTATACATCTGGGCATCGCACAGGCGGAACATAATGGTTTTATCCCCCACCAATGCCTGATCGTGGGATTCGCAATAACCAATATTCTTTTCCTTGGGGCGGCGGCTGTTCAGCTCATACCAAAGTTTATATACATCCCATTCCTCGTCGGCATACTCTTTGATCAGCTTGGTCCAAAGATCCGGCACTCCCATGGAAAGGCGGTAATCAAAGCCAATACCGCCGTCTTGAATGGGAATGCACATCCCCGGCATACCGGACATATCCTCTGCCACGGTAAGGGCATTGGGGTTTATGGCGTGGATCAGTTCGTTGGCAAGCTGCAGGTAGGTGACCGCTTCCGTATCGGTATTTAAAGAAAAATACATATCGTAACTGCTAAAGGCACTCCCCAGCCCATGATCATGGTACAGCATGGAGGTAACACCGTCAAACCGGAATCCGTCGAAATGGAAAATTTTCATCCAATATTTCAAATTAGAAAGCAAAAAGTGCAGTACCTCGTTCTTGCCATAATCAAACAGTTTGGTGTCCCAAGCGCTGTGGTGCCCCCGGGCACCGGCATGGAAGAATTGATACTCGGTTCCGTCGAATTGATTTAACCCCTCGTTGGTGTTTTTTACAGCGTGGGAATGCACCACGTCCAAGAGCACAGTAATGCCGCTTTTATGGGCGGCATTGATCAATTCTTTCAGGTCACGCCCTGCGCCGTAGCGAGAGGAAGCGGCAAAGAAATTAGAAACCTGGTAGCCAAAGGAGCCGTAATAGGGGTGCTCCATTACCGCCATGATCTGAATGGTATTGTAGCCCAGTTTTTTAATGCGGGGCAGTATCTTTTGGGTAAACTCCCGGTAACTGCCCACCTTATAATCCTCTTGCGCCATGCCGATATGGCATTCGTAAATAAAGGGGGTAGCGGCACGCTTGAAGTTTTGATCCGTCCATTGAAAACCGTCGTAGAGCACATCGTCCACCTCGGCGCACCACAAGTGGGTCACCGGGTCCTGCACCACTCGGGTGGCATAGGTGGGAACACGGCGGAGCATTTCACCGTTGTGCCACAGGATCGCCTGGATCTTTTGCCCCACTTGCAGGGTATCCCTGCCGGGGATCTCCACTTCGTATACCCCGTTTTCCAAACGGGTCATGGGGCAGGCGTTCAGATCCCAACCGTTAAAATCACCGGTAAAATACATGGCATTGGCGCCGGGCGCCCACTCCCGGTATACCCAACCCTTTTCGGTGGGATGGATCCCGAAATATTCATAGCCGTTGGCAAATTGGAGCAGATCGCCCCCTTCTCCCACCAGCTCGTTCCTTTTAGCAATATAGTTATTCACACGAATTTTTAGGTCTTCGCCGTAGGGTTCCAAATAGGGATCGATTTTAACGATGTTGTATTTCATAGCACCCTCCCACAATATTTCTTCACCTTTTATTATGCCACAATTTCTTTCTTTTTACAAGTATAAAAAAGCCCCCGAAATCCAACAGATTTCGGGGGCAACCGTTTATAAGCTCTTAATCACAGCAAGGATCACTCTTTTGGGGTTTGGGCTCTTCCGGGGCTTCAGGGGTGGTGTCCCCCAGTCCGGTGGTTTCAGAGAACAGCACATTCGCCTTGGTCATATTTACCGCATCGGTAGGCACAATGATCTTGGAGGCCTTTCCGTTGGACATGGACACCAGGGCTTCGTACTTTTTCAGTTCCAGAATGGCGGCATCTACGCCCGCCTCCTTCAAAGCCTTTAAGCCGTCGGCCTCTGCCTTTTTGGAAAGGAAGATCGCACGGGCTTCACCCTCGGCACGGGCAATGCGGGCATCCCGCTCACCCTCGGCGGCAAGGATCATTGCCTGCTTATCACCTTCGGCACGGGTAATGGCGGCCGCCTTATGACCCTCTGCCTGGAGCATGGTTTCACGCCGATCACGCTCTGCCTTCATCTGCTTTTCCATGGCATTTTGGATCTCGGCAGGGGGAATGATATTTCGCAGTTCCACCCGATGCACCTTAATACCCCACTTATCGGTGGCTTCATCCAAAATAGAGGTCATTTTGGCATTAATGGTATCACGGGAGGTAAGGGTCCCGTCCAACTCCAGCTCGCCCACCAAGTTCCGCAAGGTGGTGGCGGCCAAGTTGGCAAGGGCGGAAATGGGGTTCACCGCACCGTAAGCATAAAGTTTCGCATCGTAGATCGCATAGTAGATCACCGTATCGATCTGCATGGTTACATTATCCTTGGTGATTACCGGTTGCGGGGGAGAATCCAGCACCTGCTCTTTTAAGGTCACCTTTTTCGATACCTTTTCCAGCAGGGGGATCTTAATATGAATACCCGCTCCCCAGGTAGTTCTGTATTTGCCCAACAGCTCGATCACGTATTCATGCGCCTGGGGCACGATCTTAATATTAGCAACGATGATCGCCAATATTGCCACAATGATCATTAAAATAATCAAATCCATTTTATTTCCTCCTTCATATTATTAATTTTTATTCACAGTATTGCTGAAAGCCGGCAGATTGCCGCAGTTCCCCATTTGGGAGTACCCATAGGGCTTCCACCCCATTGAGAGAAGAAACCAAAGCGGCACCTTCCTCGTAGGACATGGAAAAGAGTGCAGTGGAGAGCGCATCTGCCTTGCCGGAGTTTTTGCACAGCACCGAAACCGATTGAAAATTCTCGCCGGGCATTAAGGTTTCCGGATCAATAATGTGGTGATACCGCTTTCCGTTTACCGTATAATATCGCTGGTAAGAACCGCTGGTGACCAGCGACATCTCCCCCAGGGTGAGGTAGGCAATATAGGGCTCCTCCACGTTCTCGGCATCGGGGTTTTCAATGCCCACGGACCAACCCTCTCCATATGGTTGCTCTCCTACCGCACGCACATTGCCGCCCACGTTTAAAATATAACCGGTATAGCCCTGCCGCTCCATCCATTGGGCAACGGCTTCCACGGCGTAGCCCTTGGCAATGGCACCCACATCCAGCCGCATCTCCGGATCTGCCAGATAAACAGTTCCCGCCTGCTCATCGAGAATCAGATCCTCTATCTCGGTGTGGGCGGCAGCCGCCCGGAGTTGCTCCATAGAGGGAAGCTTTGCACTGGCGGGATCCTCCAGCCCCTCTTCCCGGTATTGGTGCCAGATCGAAAGCACACTGCCCATTGCCACATTCACCTGCCCGCCGGTGAGGTGATACATCTCCTTTGCATAAAGGAGCAGATCCATGATCCTGCGATCCACCTCAACCTTTTGGTGGGCACCGTTTTTCACTTTGTTGATCACGCAAAGGTTATTGACACCCTCATACAGATTATATATGGTATACAGGCGATGATATTCCTGTAACTGCTCCTTAATGGCTTTGCAGGAAATATCAAAGGCCTCTTTTGTTTCCTGATACCCCACAATGGTGGTTACCGTATCAAAATAATCAAAGGAATAGTCGGTATATTTCTTCAGTTTTTGCGTTTCACAGCCGGTAAGGCAGCAAAGCAATATTCCCAGCGCCAATACCCATGCTATTATTTTTTTCATAAACACCTGCTTTATAAACAAAAAAGGAGTTGCCAAGCAACTCCTTTTAAAGAACTTATTTTTCCGGAGGTGCAACGGTAGCGACTTTAACAGCAGCCTGAACCATATCGCTGATCCCAATGGTACAGCCTGCGGTTTGCAGAGATTCCACACCGTAGCCTTCCACTTCCAAAGCAGCGATCCCTTCGGCATTCAAGCCGGCGCAAGCGGCATCAAAAGCGGCAGCCTGCTCGTTCCATTCTTTTACCACGCCATCTTTATTCAGATCGGCGCCGTAGGCAGCCATGCCGTATTTTTCGCCCAGATCCTTTTTGGAGGAAAGGGTGTTATCTGCCAGGGTGGAAGCACCCTTGGCATCAAAAGTAAATTTGGCCTGGATTGCATCGGTGGAAGAAACGATCACCTTGCCCTCGGCATCCAAGGCAGCAGCCACCACGGTGGTGTCCACTTCGTTTACGCCATCGGCTTCTGCAGTGGCATCCTTGCTATCTGCCTGTGCAGAGTAAATGCCCAGGTTCAAAGTGGCGCTTGCGGTAGCTTTAGACTCTGCAGCAGCCTCAACAGCCTCAACCACAGCATTGGCAAAGCCGGCAATAACAATGGTGCAACCGGCATTGATCACATCTTCGGTGCCCTTGCCGCCATCGGCAATGAAAGCCTTTACTTCATCGGCAGTTTTTCCAACCACCAACGCCTCAAATGCATCTACCTGCTCGTACCATTCTTTTTCTGCCTTGGCATAAGCAACCATGCCGTAATTATCGCCCTGCTCCCGCTTGGTGGCAAAATCGCCGGCTTCCACATACTTACCCTCGGAGGTATAAGCAACGGAATTGGCGGCAGTATCAATTCTGCACTTTACGATCTTACCCTCGGCATCCACCAAAACAGCGGCCACATCGTGGGTCACCTCGCCGGCGCCGTTGGTATCGCCATCGGCATCGGTGGCTTCTTCAATTGCAGAAACAATTCCCATGCCAAACTTCAAGGGCTCTTCCTTTTTGCTGCAGCCGCCAAGCACAAACATGGTGGCCAACAATAAGATACAAAGAACTGCGCTTAATACTCTTTTCATGGTCTTTTTCTCCTTCATATATTTTCACACACTTTGGATTATAATATAAATACCATATACTGTCAATATTATATCTTTAGTTTGCGCACATACTTTATCAAAAGCATTCCGGCAATTCCCACAAAAATTCCTGCAACGGTTCCGGTAACTGCCAGTATGATCATATAATACCCAATTTCGGTGGTTTCCATCACAAGAATTGCCACAATTATTTGCCCCAGGTTATGAAACACACCCCCGGCAATACTCACTGCCACCATGGAAAATGCCTTTGTTTTTTGCAGCAGCGCCATAATCCCAAGGCTTAACACTGCACCGGCAAGGCTGTACCACAAGGTCATAATATTCCCGAAGAGCAATACTGCAAGCCCAATACGAACCAACGAAACAGCGGCGGCATATTTCACATTATAGCGATAAAGTAAAAATATGATGATAATATTGGGAAGCCCCATCTTGATCCCGGGCACTGCCGCCCAGATGGGGGGCAATAGCATTTCCACATAAGAAAGCGCCAATGCCATTGCTACTGCAAGGCCGGAAAAGGCAAGTTTTTGCGTACGGTTTTTCATAGCACTCCACCCTTTCAATCTGCGCTCTCAACAGCAACTACCACTTTATGGGGCAAGCACACAATGGTTTCCCCCGTTTGGGAGATGGGACGATGGTGGGCGCAGATCTGATCGGGGCAGTTAGCCTCCCGCACCCGAGCTTTGCCGCCCCGGATTACCAAAACATTGGTTTGATCCTGCGCCTGGCCGGTGGTGATCACCTGCTCCCGATCTTCGGAAAGGGCATAACGGGCAGTTTCTGCCCCGTTGATCTTAACCGATACATAAGCCCCCTCTTTTAGCGTGAGCTTAAACACCCCAAAGGCAAGGAGCGCCGCCAACAGAATACCGCCCACCAACAACAGATCATTGCGCAGTTTGCTTTTTTTATGCGCCATGAACGGTTACCGATTTAATACAGTGGGTGGGGCATACCTGGGCACAGGTGCCGCAATCGGTACACTTATTATAATCAATGGATGCCAGATTATTTTGCACCGTGATCGCCTTTTCGGGGCAATTCAGCTCGCATTTCTTACATCCGATACAAGCGTTGGTGCACACCTTACGGGCGGCAGCGCCCTTATCCTTGTTGCTGCAAAGCACCATGGTATTTGCCACCTGAGGCATCATTTCAATAATATGCTTGGGGCAGGTTTCGGCGCACAGGCCGCACCCCACACAAATGCGGGGATCCACATGGGCAACCCCGTCTTTCACGCAAATAGCGTTCACCGGGCAGGCGTGGGCGCAATCCCCGCAGCCCAGGCACCCATAGCGGCAGGCATCCGGCCCGCCATAAAGCATGGAGGCACCCCGGCAGGAATTCACCCCGCTATAGGTTGCCTTTTTAGAGGTAGCCTGGCAGTTGCCGTTGCAACGAACGCAGGCTTTCATTTCTACCACATCCTCTGCTTCCACCCCTAAAATGCCGGCAATTTTTGCCGCCACTTCATCGGCGCCGGGAATGCAAAGATTGGTTTTAACGCCGCCCTCTGCCAAAGCTTTGGCGTATTCATCGCAGCCGGTATAGCCGCAGGCACCGCAGTTTACCCCGGGCAGGCAAGCACGCAATTCGCCCACCTTTTCGTTCTCCTTCACATGGAGAAAGCGGGAGGCTAATGCCAGCAAAACACCGGAGATCACGCCGATGGCGGTTACCGCAGAGAAAGCAAACAAAATATCCTTTAACATGGTTGTTTTCTCCTTTACGCAAATAAGTTTTCCACGATCCCTGCAAAGCCAAAGAAGGCCAAGGAAACAAAAGATGCAGCGATCAATGTTACCGGCAAGCCCTTAAAACTTTCGGGGATTTCGCTTTCCTCAATCTTAGACCGAACCCCTGCAAACAATACCATTGCCAGCAAAAATCCAAGGCCGCAACCCAAAGAGTTCACCATGGAATTCAAAAAGTTATAATTGCTTTCGGTAATATTATTAATGGTAACGCCCAGCACCGCACAGTTGGTGGTGATCAGGGGCAGATACACACCCAGCCCCTTATGCAGGGCGGGCAAAAATTTCTTAAGTGCCATTTCGGTAAACTGCACCAACACGGCAATCACCAAAATAAACACGATGGTTTGCAGATAGCCCAGGTTCAGGGCATCCAATACATAATGCTGAATGGGCCAGGTAACAGCAGTTGCCACTACCATAACAAAAATTACCGCCACGCCCATACCAACTGCCTGATCGCTCTTTTTAGATACCCCTAAAAAGGGGCAGATGCCAAGGAAACGGCTGAGCACATAGTTATCTACCAGCACGGCAGACATCAGAATGATAATCAAATTCTTAAAAACGTCCATTACCGCTCCTCCTTTCCTGCCATGCTTTCGCAGGCAGCAGAATTACAGAATCCTGCCGAGGGGCAGCCCTCGCAGGCAAATTCCTTTTTACGGGGCGCTTTACCGTGGGTGATCTTATACACCACAGCGATCATAATACCGTACACCAGAAAACCGCCGGGGGCTTTGTTAAAGAAACTGATTGTATAATCTGCCATAAAGGGAATGGAGATCCCGGCAAAGCTACCGGCGCCCAACACTTCCCGCACAGTGGAGATCATCAGCAGTGCCAGGGTAAAGCCCAGCCCCATGCCAATGCCATCCAGCGCAGATTTGCCCACGCTGTTTTTGCCGGCAAACATTTCGGCTCTGCCCAAAATAATACAGTTTACCGTGATCAGCGCCAGGTAAACGCCCAAAAGATCATACATCTCCGGCAGGTAGGCGTGCATAACCATCTGCACAATGGTTACAAAGCCGGCAATAATAACGATATAGCAGGGGATCCGCACCGAATCGGGGATCATCTTCCGCAACAGGGAGATCACAACATTAGAGCAGATCAATACTGCAGTTGCAGCAAGACCCATGCCCAGGGCACCGATCACAGTGGTGGTGGTTGCCAGGGTGGGGCAGGTGCCCAGGATCAGCACAAACACCGGGTTTTCAAGGAGAATGCCCTTGAGCAGAATGGATAAATTACTGTTCTTTTTCATGATCAGGCAGCTCCTTTCAAAATATTAATTGCTTCAAATACCTTGGAAACGGCAGTTTTATAGCCGTTGGTGGTAATAGTGGCACCGCTGATGGCATCGATCTCTTTATAGGTTTCTGCATCCTTCCCGTTAAACTGGGTATAGAAGGAAGCATCTGCACAAGCAGAACCGATACCGTCAGTCTCCTTTTGGGAGATGGTTTCGCAGGCAATGATCTTGCCCTCGGCAGTTGCGGACACACGCAGGTAAATATACTCGCCGGAGGGATTATACCACTGGTCGCCGTTGATACCAAAACCAGCGGCCCGCAGTTCAAACAGATAGTTACCACTGGTGGTCTTATAAGCCTTTTGCACCTGGGTGGGCATCTCTGTATAACCGCCGAGATCGATCTCGGTAAGGCTGGAATTGATGATCTTTTGTGCTGCGGTTTCCACCGTGGTTTTAATTGCTTCGTCTGCAACGGTAATCACTTTACCAGTGCTATCAGTAGCCACATAAGTTTCACCGGTAAGCAATACATAGCCGGTTCCGTTATCGGCGGCATAAACAGCGCTGATATTTTCCACCTCTTCGGTTAAAAATACCGCCGTAAAAGCACCTTCGCCGGCAGGCAGTACCTCATTGAGGGTATCTGCCAAAATTTCTTCTTCGCTGCGCAGATCCACCGAACCGCCGCCCAAGATCACCTGGGCATTCAAGGCATCTCTCACTGCATTGCGGTAAGCCTCGGTGGTGCGGGTGGCGCCGGCAACGGTATCTACGCTCTCAACCGTTTGAGCAGTGGCACCCACAAGCTTTTCTCCGTAGGTCGCCTCTTCACCCAGAGTTTCCCCGCTGGCAATACAGGTAGCACCGGTTACAGCACCGGCGGCATCTACACCGCACATGATCACCATATTGGGGGAATAGCCGGTAACGGTCATTTTAAACACATAACCGCCGCTTGCCTCACTATAGGCCTCGTTAATGGATTCGGGCAGAGTATAGGCGGCAAGATCCACCGAGGTGAACTCCTTGCCCTCGGGCATTACCACCAGCAATGCTTCGTTGGCGGCGGCTTTTTGCTGTTCTTCAATCACCGGAGCGGTGATGAAATTGGTGACCGCCATCAGCACGGAAACAACAGCGCAGATCACCGATATTGCAATTACACTTTTTAACTGTTTTTTCATACCTTTTCGCCTCCAAACAATTTTCTCGGCGTCCAGGACTCAATATAGGGGTTCAGGATATTCATCAGCAGAATGGCAAAGGATACGCCCTCGGGATAGTTGCCGAAAGCACGGATCAGCACCGTTACAACACCGGCGCCAATGCCAAAGATGATCTTTCCCCAGGGAGTAGCCGGAGAGGTTACGTAGTCTGTTGCCATAAAGAAAGCACCAATAAACAAACCACCGGAGCAAACCCAGGTCAATGTAGTTATTACATCAAAGCCCTCCAGCAGTAACGTGAACACAAATACTGTGCCAATAAATGCCACCGGAATCTGCCAGGTAATTACCCGGCGAAGGAGCAGATAAATACCGCCCAGCACCAGCGCAGGCACGCAGGTTTCGCCAATGGCACCGCCCACATTGCCCCAAAAGGCATCTGCCAGAGAGGCGGCTTCACCGGCCCCCAACTGTGCCAGCGGGGTTGCTCCGGAGGCGGCATCCACAGGGAATGCGGCGGTTGCCATAGAACCAAATGCCACCAACATAAACACCCGGGCAGTAATGGCGGGGTTGACCAAATTACAGCCAATGCCGCCGAAGATACATTTCACAATAATGATGGCAAAAACAGAACCAACCACTGCCTGCCACAAGGGAATGTTTGCGGGTAGGTTCAGCGCCAAAAGCAAGCCGGTTACCACGGCGCTCAGATCACCCACTGTTTGCTCTTTTTTTGTCAGCAGGTTAAAGACCCATTCAGAAAGTACCGATGCTGCAATACAAACGGCGATCACCAACAATGCAGAAAATCCGAAGATCACCGTGCCGGCAACTGCCGCAGGAAGCAGGGAGAGGATCACATCCAGCATGATCCGTTGGGTGGAAATATTGCTATGCAGATGGGGGGACACAGAAAGATGCAGTTTGGATTCCATGCTTACTTTTCCTCCTTTGCTTTTACTTCTCGAAGCACAGCCTTTGCCAGCTTATTTGTTTGCACCAAGGGGCGTTTTGCCGGGCAAACAAAGGAACAGCAACCGCACTCCATGCACAGCGTAACGCCGTGCTTTTCCATCGCCTCGGGGTCATGGCTTTTATAAGCCGATTCGATAGCCCGAGGATTAATGCCGAAGGGGCAGTGGTTTACACAGGCTCCGCAACGGATACAGGCAGTGGTTTTGGGAGGCTCTGCCTCTTTTTTGTTCAACGCCAGCACGGCATTGGTATTTTTCAGCACCGGCACATTCAGGTTGGGCACGGAAATACCCATCATGGGTCCGCCGTAAAGCACTTTAGCAGGCTCGGCGGTAAATCCGCCGCAGAAATCAAATACCTCTTGCAGGGCGGTGCCAATGGGCGCAATCACATTTTTAGGTTCTTTCACTGCACCGCCGTCCACGGTGATACAGCGTTCCACCAGCGGCATACCGGTTTTTAAATAACGGCCAATGGCTGCCAAGGTAGAGCTGTTGCTTACCACGCAACCCACATCGATGGGCAGTTTGCCCATGGGGATCACCTTACCGGTGGTGTGGTATACCAGCACCTTTTCGCCGCCCTGGGGGTAAACTGCAGGCAGTACCTTTACTTCCGTATTTTCGGTCTCTGCAGTTGCCTTACGCATAGCGGCAATGGCGGCAGGCTTGTTCTTTTCAATGCCGATCACCACCTTTTTGATGCCCAGGAATTTCACCAAGACCCGAACAGCCTCCAAGATCTCCTGGGTGTGCTCCACCATGGTGATGGAATCGCTGGTGATATACGGCTCGCACTCTGCACCGTTGATCACCAGTTCTTCAATCTCTTTATCGGTGCAGAATTTCACATAGGTGGGAAAGCCTGCGCCGCCTAAACCCACGATGCCGCTCTTTTTGAGAGCCTCGATCAATTCTTCTTTATTGGTTACCGCCGGCGGCTGAATGCCGGGGTCGGCGGTCATGGCACCGTCGGATTCAATGGTGATCGCCGGAACCGTGGTGCCGGTAGAGATCAACATTTCATCAATTTTAGTAACGGTGCCGGAAACACTGGCATAAACCGGAGAGGAAACAAAGCCTTGTTGCTCTGCGATCAGGGTGCCAACATCCACATGATCCCCCACTTTAACCACCGGCACTGCGGGAGCGCCGATATGCATAACGGTAGGAATGGTTACGGCTTTGGGTATTTGCATGGGTATAGCCGGCATCTCTGCCGTGTTCTTTCTGTGCGGGACATGAACCCCATGTAAAAATGTCATTTTTTTCCTGCCTTTCTAAATTTATTCTGATTTCTTTTTTGTGTTGAATTCC
Source organism: Eubacteriales bacterium (assembly GCA_045538295.1). Taxonomy (GTDB): domain Bacteria; phylum Bacillota; class Clostridia; order Oscillospirales; family QAKW01; genus QAKW01. The sequence continues at coordinate 6,044 of JAZSRD010000067.1, read as the reverse complement.
AATGTTTAATTATATAGGAGAAAAACATAGTTGTCAACTGGATACTATAGGGTAGGTTTCCTGAAAAATCATTTTTTACCATTAGTTTTAATGAAGTTTTTTGTTTTATGAAAAAAGTGCTCCCACATGGCAAAATACCATGTAGGAGCGCCTGTTTTTTATTTCTTTTTACTGCGGAAGATAAAGGAGCGGAACAAAATCAAATTCATCACCGCAAAAAATGCCGCCAATATCAATAAGGTAAGCATGGGTTTTTGGGGTGCCAAAGTTGCCAGCATCATCAGGGGGAAGCCAAATACAATGGCGGGGAAGTTTTGATAAACCAGGTTATCGGCGGCGGGGGTTTCAAAATCGCCGTCGATCTCCCGCAGCAAAATCACACCGGTGCTGGCGGTGCCGGTAAGCATGCCGTACATGGTAAGGAACTGCTCCTGCTCATATTCCGGGAACAGCAGTTTGGCGGTGATACGGTTGTAAATATATGTAATTACCAAACCGGCAACGCCCAAGATCAGCATAATACCCCAGTATTTTTCCAGCACGCTCAAACGAATAGCGGCAATTCCTGCCACCACCATAATATCGTAAAAGAAATTACTGCAGCGGGTCATTAAAAAGTCGTTGATGTACTGACGGTTGATGATCCGTTTACGCTGTAAGAAGTTGATCGACACCTTCAGCACCGTTGCGGTAAGCACGCCCAAAAGGAAGTTAAAACCGTAGATCACCGCTTTCATACCGGGCAACAGCTTTCCCAGCAGCATCATCAGCAGATAAGCCAAAAAATAGGCGGCTGCTACCAATGCCAACTGCACAGTGAGTTTATCCATGCTCCCCTGCATGGGGATCTCGTTACTGCCCTGGATCTGCTCCGATTGCAAGGCTTCCTCGGGTTTTCTTGTTTTTTGGATCAGGTTTTTGCGTTTTAAAATATTCAGATGGATCACGCCGCCGATACTGGCAGATAAAAAGCCCAGCGCCGCAATGGTCAACCCAAAGCTTTTACCGCCGTCAAACCCATATTCCGTTTCGTAAATACCGCCGTAATTCATTGCCTGACCGGTGCCTTGCCCATAGCCAAAGGGTAGCAACACGCCTGCGGCAGAAAAGAAATCCTTTATGATCAATGCGGCAATCATGGTAATACCAAAACCCACCACCGCTTGCAACAGATAAGTAGACACCGTATTTACGCCGGTGTTAAAGATCTCTATCGTACGTTTTTTTGTTAGCTTACCCTTGCCGCTTTTAAAGGTGGAAGCAATAAAGCCCAGTGCCAGGGCATGGAAGGTGATGACCTCTAAATTTGCAGAGCCGTTTCCTCCGAAAAAGGCAGTATCGAAGAAATGATCCCCGGTGATCAGCCTATAAACGCCCACCACTGCCAATAGCATAGCACCGCCCAGCACCGAGGTGGGAATAAGGGACGCCTCCAGCCACTTTACCGAGCGCTTAAGCATATTAGCGGCAAGTAGGCTGAGCAGTAACACCGCCACCAGGTTGATGCCGCCCCACACACTATAATCCCAAAAATTCGCCATGGTCTTCTCCTTCGCTGTTGTTTTTGTAATGGTAACAGAAATTCACATACTTCAGAGCGTTGAACCGTTTACCGCCTTTCAGCTGGTAAACCCGCCCATCGTAGTAGATGTTCAGTTTATTGCGTCCCAACACCGTGCAACCCTCTGCCTTGGAAAAGAAGCAGGTGATATGCCCGCCGATCTCGATCCGGTCACTGTAAAGGGCGATTTCCGCATTCTCTTGCAATAAGATCTTTTTTTGGTAAAGCAACACCTCGGTAAGGCTTGCCCGATCCCGAAACGCCGGCTCCCGCTCATAAGCGGCAAGATCCAGCTTGCGCACAAAATCACACTGGTAATCGTACCAATCTGCCACAAAGCGGAAGGGAAACGGCGTGTTTACCCCCTCCAACTCCTTGGTGGGCAGATGGCGCACCTGCACGCCGCATTTCTGGCAGGTAATCAGATCCTTTTCGCTTTTAAAGGTGGATAACCCGCATTTGGGGCAAACATATAAGGCTCTTTCCAAATACTCCGCATTCTTTTTGTGCCGGTATTCCCCCGAAATCGCCGTTTCATCCACATTCATTTCCCTTAAGATCAACTGATGCAGCTCTTCATCGGAAAGGGAGGCGTATTCCTCGGGCTCTACCACCCGGGAAAAATAGGCACGCATTTTGCCCTTACGCACCACATCGCTCCACCGGGGATGAACCCCGTAGCCCCCCTCGATACGAAAGATAGCAAGGGGCAGTTTTAACGCCCGCACCAATTTTACAATGGAGGGCTTGAAATAAACCGACCTGCCGTGGTAGGTGCGGTTCCCCTCCGGCGCCAAGGCAATGGTGCCCCCCTCCCGGGCTACCCGAATACAGGTTTTTACCGCTTTAAGGTCGGTTGCCTGCTTTTTAATGGGGATGGGTGCCACCAGGTAACTGATCAGCCGGGAGATCCAACCGTTGGAAAAAAGATCCTCCGACGCAATATAGTATACCGGACCGGGAAATGCCATGCCCACAAAGAACTGATCAAAGGCGGTTTGATGGTTCATAATGATCAGGCATTGCCGATGATCCTTTTTATTGATTTTTTCGATGGTGATCCCGTATTTCAGCCGGGTATAGGGTTGGAGCAAAGCAAAGGCAATATTCCGCACCACCCGATGGCGAAACCGGATCCATTGATTTTTCTTATTCATGTTCCCTCGCATTTTTAAGGCTTAATAGGATTATTTTATTATTTTTGCCCGAATTTGTCAAGAAGTACCCCTCTTGCAACATAAGGTGAGATATGCTATTCTAATAAAGAAAATACCGCAAGGAGATACACCATGAAAACCAAACTTTCACCGCGCTTTTGGTGCGCTCTTACTATTTTCAGCCTGATGGGGCAAATTGCCTGGGTGGTTGAAAATATGTACTTTAATGTATTTATTTATAAGATCTTTCATGCCTCTGCCGGGGATATTTCCGCCATGGTGGCGGCTTCGGCTGTTACCGCCACTCTAACCACGGTTTTTATGGGCGCTTTATCCGATAAGATCGGCAAACGAAAACTGCTGATCTGCGGCGGATACTTATTATGGGGCATCTCCATCTTCAGTTTCGTGTTTTTACGCACTGAGGTACTGGGCAGGCTGTTTCCCATGGTTACCTCTGCGGCAACGCTGGGGATCTCTCTTACCATTATTTTAGATTGTGTAATGACCTTTTTTGGTTCCACCGCCAACGATGCGGCATTTAACGCCTGGCTCACCGATTCCACCGATCAAACCAACCGGGGCGCCGCCGAGGGGATCAACGCCATGATGCCCCTGGTTGCCATTTTGGCAGTATTCGGCGGGTTCATGTTCTTTGATCTGGATCAAAGCACCAGTTGGATATGGATCTTTTCCATCATCGGCGGGCTGGTTTTTCTTATTGGAATTGCCGGGCTGTTTCTTCTTCGGGAGCCCGCCATTCAACCGGTGCGAGAGGGGTATTTTAATAGCATTATCTACGGTTTTCGCCCTGCCACAATAAAGAAAAACCCCGCTTTATACACAACCCTTGCCGCCTATATTATTTTTAACATCTCCATTCAGATCTTTATGCCTTATTTGATCCTTTATTACGAGGTTTCTTTGGGCATGGAAAATTATGTATTGATCATGGCACCTGCCATTATCATTGCCGCAGTTGTTACTGCCTTTTGGGGCAAATTTTACGATAAAAAAGGTTTTCAGCTTTCCGGCATCCTTGCCGTAGCCGGTCTTATAGCAGGCTATATTTTATTATATTTCTGCCGCAGTACCCTTTGGGTGTTCCTGGGCTCCCTGCTGATGATGAGCGGTTATTTGGCAGGAATGGCGGTGTTCGGCGCCGCCGTGCGGGATCACACCCCTGCGGGCAAATCCGGAATGCTGCAAGGAGTGCGGATCTTTGCCCAGGTATTTGTGCCGGGGATCGTGGGTCCCTACATTGGCAAATTGGTGCTTACCAACGCTGAAACCTTGGTAAACAACGACGGTACCACTTCTTTTATTCCCAACGCCAATATCTTTGCGGCGGCATTGATCGCCCTTGCGGTGATCTTACCCTTTTTCCCGCTCATTAAAAAAGCCAAAAAACAACGGCTGATTTCCCTTACCACCCCCTTTGAAGCAGAACTAAATAGGGAGCTGCCCTTTGCCGCTTATCCCCGCCCCCAACTGGTGCGGGATTCCTATCTTTGCCTGAACGGCCCCTGGGAATTTTTTGCAAACGAGGAACTTTTGGGAACGATCACGGTACCCTTCCCCCCGGAAAGCCGCCTTTCCGGCATAGAACGGCTTACCCAAAAAAAGGATACCCTTACCTACCGCCGCACCTTTACCCTGCCGGAAGGCTTTACCAAGGATCAGGTTCTGCTCCATTTTGGAGCGGTGGATCAATCTGCCACCGTATTCGTAAACGGCACCCTTGCCGGGGAGCACACCGGCGGGTATCTGCCCTTTACCCTGGATATTACCGCCCTGCTCAAAAAAGGCGAAAATCAACTTACCGTAACGGTGACTGACCCCCTGGATCCCAACCTGCCCTACGGCAAACAACGGTATAAGCGGGGCGGCATGTGGTACACCCCCATCAGCGGGATCTGGCAAACAGTTTGGCTGGAAAGCGTGCCGAAAAATGCCATTGAAAGCATTAAGATCACCCCTGCCTTGGAGCATGTTACCTTTGAGATCCAAGGGGGAGCCGAAGAGAAAATACTTACCCTAAAAAACGGAGAAAGCCACCGTTTTATGGGTGATAAACTTCAAATAAAGATCACCGATCCCCACCTCTGGAGCCCGGAGGATCCGTACCTTTATGAATTCACTCTGCGTGCAGGAGAGGATGAGATCGCCTCGTATTTTGCCCTGCGCACCGTAACCGCAGAGGGCAATAAACTCCTGCTCAACGGCAAACCCTATTTCTTCCATGGGCTGCTGGATCAGGGCTATTACAGCGACGGCATCTTTTTGCCCGCCACCGAAGAAGGCTTTAAAAACGACATTCTGCAGATGAAAGCCTGCGGCTTTAACATGCTGCGTAAACACATCAAATTGGAGCCGGAGCTGTTCTATTATTACTGCGACAAATACGGCATGATCGTATTCCAAGATATGATCAACAGCGGGTTTTATAACTTCCTGCGGGATACTGCCATTCCCACCGTGCTCACCAAAAAATGGCGCACCCGCAAAGCCTCCCAAAAACGGGAGCAGGCATTCTACCGCACCTCCCAAGGAATGATAGAGCACCTTTATAACCACCCCAGCGTGTGCTACTATACCATCTTTAACGAAGGCTGGGGGCAGTTCGAAGCGGATCGGGTATACACCGATTTTAAAAAGATGGATCCCACCCGTATTTACGACACCACCTCCGGCTGGTTCAAAGAAACCAAAAGTGATGTGGAAAGCGAGCACATCTACTTTAAACCCATTAAACTGCAAGCCAAGGAAAAACCGCTGGTGCTTTCGGAATTCGGCGGGTACTCCTGCCGGGTAAAGAAACACACTTTTAATTTAGACAGCAACACCGGTTACCACTATTTTACCGAAGATCCCCACGCTTTTGAGGAAAAGCTCATTGCCCTTTATGACCGGGAGATCCTGCCGGCGGTGCAAAAGGGACTATGCGCCGCCGTGCTCACCCAGCTCAGCGACGTGGAGGACGAAACCAACGGCCTATTTACCTACGACCGGGCACTGCTCAAGGTGGATCCCACCGCCATGACCGCCATGGCAAAACGCCTTTTTGAAAATTATGAGCAAAAGGGTTGACAAGACTTACAAAATACAGTATCATATAAGTGGTTAGCGCACGCTAACCACTTATAAAACCCTGCAGTTAGCACATGCTAACTTTCGGGGATATTTCCCCCGCTCCGTTTTTTCCTACTTATTTTTGTCCATGATGTTCCTTATATTGTTATCCTTTTTTCGGGGCGGAACAACAAAAGGGGGTGTAAAAAATCTTGGGATTTTTTACATCCCCCTTTAATTTAAAAATCGAAAAC
>JAZSRD010000003.1:0-10007 GCA_045538295.1 Eubacteriales bacterium | reverse complement strand
TTTTGAGATGTGGCGTGTCTCGCGCACGATGGTTTTGCCGCTACCGCCCGGGGCGGTCGGCAAAAACCGAGAGCACAGAGTTTCTCCGATACTTTCTCTACAAACTCTATTTTCCTCTCCTGCCAGCACCCAAAAGGGTGCTGTTTTTATTTGGTGATCCTTGCAATCCTTTCGTAACAGTGCTATAATTATTTTAGTCTTTAGAGGAGAACGACCTATGCCCTATAAAAAAATACTTACCATTCAAGATATTTCCTGCGTTGGACAATGCTCGCTAACAGTAGCGCTGCCCATTCTTTCCGCCTGCGGCATTGAAACCTGCATTCTGCCCTCGGCAGTGCTCTCCACCCACACAGCGGAAGGGTTCAGCGGCTACACGGTGCGGGATCTCACAGAAGATATGCCCGGCATTCACCGCCACTGGCAGCAGGAGGGAATCCGGTTCAGCGCTGTTTACACCGGCTATCTGGGCAGCATTCGCCAGATGGACTATGTAAAGTCTATTGCAAATACCATGCTTGCCCCCGGAGGGCTTTTTATTGTGGACCCTGCCATGGCGGATTTTGGTAAACTATACACCGGCTTTGATGCCGCCTATGTGGACGCCATGAAAAAACTTTGCCTGGAAGCAGATATTATTTTACCCAACATTACCGAGGCCTGCCTGCTCACCGGCATGCCCTATCGGGAAACCTACGACTGTGCCTATATTGAAGAACTGCTCAAAAAACTAACGGAAATGGGCTGCGCAACCGTGGTTTTGACCGGGGTAGGCTACACTGCCGACACCACCGGGGTGGCAGTATATGAGCAGGGAGCGCTCTCCTATTACCGGCACCGCCGCATTGCCCGCAACTGCCACGGCACCGGAGATGTGTTTGCTTCTTCCTTTGTGGGGGCACTGATGAACGAAAAAACATCCCTGGAAGCCGCCGAAATTGCCGCCGAGTTTACAGTACGGTGCATCGAAAATACCCAGGACGATCCCGACCACTGGTACGGCGTAAAATTTGAAACGGTATTGCCTGATTTGATTGAGAAAATAAAATAATGCTCCATATGGAGTATTCTTTACACACGGACATCTGCTATCTGCTATAATTGATCTCCACAAGAAAGGAGAATTATATGTACGATTATTCAGAAGTTTATCAACGGGCAAATATCCAACAACTTGCTTACTTTTTACTTTATGGAGAAGAAGCAATATTAGATGAGAAATCTCCGGAATCACGCCTAAAAAAAGCAGAGCGCACCCTTTTAAAGCAAATACGCCCCTATGTAGCAGAAAAAGACTTGGATGATCTTTTAAGCATCATTTACCATTATGCCACCATTACCGGAGAAATCCACATGGAAATTGGTTTACGGTGCGGTATGCAACTGTAAAAAAAGAAGGTTCGAAATTTCGAACCTTCTTTTTAAAATTAATCCCTTGCAGGATTTATTTTATCCGCGCAAAGATGCCGTACCCGCCGGGAGCAAGTTGATGGTTGCTATAGCCCTCTGCCAAAAGGGGCTCCCCCTCTACTGCCATGGGGTTTTCGCCAAAGTTCATTGCCACACGGATATTGCCCCGATCAAAGGCAAGGCGTTTAGATTCATAGGAAACAAAGGTGCAATCCCCGGAAAAATCTGCCCGATGGGCATTACGAATGGCGCCCAGCTCCTTATAATATTCCAGCAGGGTCTGATCCCCACCGCCCCAGGGATAGGTACCCCGACAATAGGGATCGCCATAGCCCTCCATTGCCACCTCGTCCCCATAAAAAATGCAGGGAATTCCCGGCAGGGAGAATTGCAGCAAGGCGGCTTTTTTCAGCAGCCGAACGCCCCGCTCCCGTTGCTCCGCCGAAAGGTAATTATCTGCCTGAAAGACCCGAGGTGGAATAAAATCGGTGCCCAGGCGGTTAATGATCCGAGGGGTATCGTGGGTAGACAAGATGTTCATTAAGCAACGCAATGCGGGAGGCGGATAACTATCCAGTACATCCATTACCGCACGGTAAAAGGCGGTGGTATCGTTGCTTTTCAGCAAAGCAACGATCGCCTCCAGCCAAGGGTAATTCATTACGGTATCGCACTGCTTACCCAGCAAAAACCGGCGGCGGGCGCCATAGCTTACCTTTTCCACGGCATTTTCCCACACCTCGCCGATGATCACGCTGTTTTTATTGGTTTTTTTGACCCGGGCACGGAAGGCATCCAAAAAGCCATCGGGCAGTTCGTCTGCCACGTCCAGCCGCCAGCCGTAGGCGCCCTGCTCCATCCACCGGCGGGCAATGCCCTCTTCCCCGTTGATATAGTTCATAAAGTCCGGTGCCAGCTCATTGACGCAGGGCAGCGTTTCAAAGCCCCACCAGCAATCGTACTTTTTAGGATATTCTTCAAAATCGTACCAATGGTAATAGGGGGAGTCTTTACTCTGGTAGGCTCCCACTTCCGGGTACAGCCCCTCCCGATTGAAATATTTACTGTTGGCACCGGTATGGGAGAACACACCGTCCAGCACAATGCGGATGCCCTGCGCCTTTGCCTCGTTACAAAGGCGCACAAAATCCTCATTTTCCCCCAAAAGGGGATCTACCTGCTCATAATCGGCGGTGCTGTAGCGATGATTTTCGCCGCTTTCAAAGATCGGGTTTAAATAAAGCAGATCTACCCCCAGCTCTTTCAAATAGGGCAGTTTTTCCCGAATACCTGCCAGGTTCCCGCCAAAGAAATCGTTGCCCTTAAAGTCGGGGCGATCCTGCACAAATAAAGGGCGATCCTCCCACTTTTCGTGGTAGATGCGGGGCCCCTTTACTGCCCGAGGCGGCGCCGATTCTCCCTTATAAAAACGGTCGGGGAAGATCTGGTACCACACCCCGCCGGCAAGCTCCTTGGGGGTTTCAAATTCCCGCTCATACACGGTGAGCCGCCACTCCGGCAGCCAATCGCCCACAGTGGCACGCACCCCATCGGGGGTACCGATAAACAGCAGGGTGCCGTCTTCCTTTTCCCCCTCAAAGCGGTAAAAACAAAGCCCTGCCCTGGGCAGGCGCAGTACGCCGGAATAAGCGGCAGTATCGCCCTCCCGCTCTAAATAGCCCCGCTCGGTTTCGCCGGTTTCATAGCGGAACACCACGCCGATACGCCGGCAGGCAGGCTCCTCCTGCAATACCAGCTTCATAAACAACGGCTCCCCCGCACGCACAGCGCCAAAGGGTCTTTTATATTCAGTTTCTCTGCTGTTAAATAAAACCATGTATATAATATTACCGATTTTCCCGCTCTTGTCAAGGGGAAATTATCCCGGCGGCGCCCCAATCTTCCTTGGCGAAACAAACAATTTTTATATATTTGATGATTTCTTTTTGTTCATTTTGCACAATATAGAAATGGAGTTTTTATGCAATAAATGGAAATTATTCCATTCGCTAAAAAAACTCCCCCTTTTTTAATTTTTTGCGTTATAATTATTATTAAGAATAATATCTTTTAATAAGCACCTATTTCCGCAAAAGAACCAAAAACGAAAGGAGCATCCCATGAAAAGAAAAGAAATGCTGGCAATGCTGCTGGCGGGCGGTCAAGGCAGCCGCCTTTATGTACTCACCCAGGAGATGGCAAAGCCTGCCGTTCCCTTTGGCGGTAAATACCGCATCATCGACTTTCCCTTATCCAACTGTACCAATTCCGGTATTGATACGGTGGGCGTACTTACCCAGTACCGCCCCTTGGAGCTGCACGCTTATATCGGCAACGGGCAGCCCTGGGATCTGGACCGTATGCACGGCGGGGTACATATTCTGCCCCCCTATGTTTCCGGCTCCACCGGCGAATGGTACGCCGGCACTGCCAACGCCATTTACCAAAATATTGAGTTCATTGAAAAATATGATCCGGAATATGTGCTGATCCTTTCCGGCGACCATGTGTATAAAATGGACTACAGCAAAATGCTGGCATTCCACAAGGAAAAGAATGCAGATGCCACCATTGCCACCCTGCAGGTTCCCATTGAGGAGGCCAGCCGGTTCGGTATTATCAACGCCCACGACGATGATTGCATCTACGAATTTGAAGAGAAGCCGCCCCACCCCAAAAGTGACCGGGCTTCCATGGGTATTTATGTGTTTACCTGGGAAAAACTGCGGAAATACCTGATCGAAGACGAGCAGGATCCCAACAGTACCAAAGACTTTGGTAAAGATGTGCTGCCCAAAATGCTGAACGCCGGGGAGCGGATGTTTGCTTACCCCTTTGAGGGCTACTGGAAAGACGTGGGTACCATCGAGAGCCTTTGGGAGGCAAACATGGACCTTCTGAACCCCAACATCCCCTTAAATCTTTCCGATCCCGATTGGCGGATCTACGCCCGCCACGGCCATAACCTGATGCCCCAGTATATTGGCAACAATGTGCAGATCGGCGAATCCATGGTCACCGAAAACTGTACCTTAAACGGCTGCAGCCTGTGGTACAGCGTACTCTTTAACGGTGTTTCGGTGGGAGAGGGCACCTCTTTGAACTCTGCCGTGGTAATGGAAAACAGCAAAATCGGCAAAAACTGTACCATTAAATACGCCATTATCTCCTCGGATGCGGTGATCGAAGACGGTGCTGTGATCGGCGCCGAACCGGAAAACTACGACGGAGAATGGGGCATTGCAGTGGTTGGCTCCGGCGCCGTGGTAAAGGCCGGGCAGGTTGTGAAACCCAAGGAAATGATCAAACCGAACGCAGGAAAGGAGAACAACTGATATGAAAGCACTGGGTATTATCTTTTGTGATCACTACAGCGAAAACACACCGAAAATTGAATTGACCCAATCCCGCTCCCCTGCGGCTTTACCCTTTGCGGGCAGATACCGCACCATCGACTTTACCCTTTCCAACATGGTAAACGCCAACATAGAAGACATCGGCGTGATCTGCAAGGAAAACTACGGCTCTTTAATGGATCACCTGGGAAGCGGTGAGGACTGGGATCTGAACCGCCGCAAGGGCGGCATTATGCTGCTCACTCCCCTTTCCCGCCCGGAGCACACCGTTGCCGCCCGGGGGCGCCTGGATGCATTAAGAGCTGTTAAAGGCTTTATTGCCGACCTGCACCACGAAATGGTGGTTATGGCATTCGGCGGCACCGTGGCAAACATTGATCTGGAAGCCATGATGGAAGCCCACCAAAAGAACGATGCATACCTGACCATGGCATGCGGTAAGATCCCCGCCGGCCCCGGCGAGATGCTTGTGCACACCATGGCAGACGGCAGGGTGGAAAATATCACCTATCAGCCAACAGGTACCGAAAGCCTGCAATGCTGCTCTTTGAGCACCTATGTGATGTATAAAAAAGACCTGATGGAATTCCTGGAGGAAGCCGAAAACAACGATTATACCAATTTGAACCGGGAACTGATCCAGAAAAATCTTGAAAACCGCCGGATCTACGGCTATTGCCACAAGGGCTACGCCCGTATCATCCGCACCGTTGAGGATTATTATGCCGCCGGCATGGATATGCTAAAACCGGAACTGAAAAACGATCTTTTTGTGGCAGAGCGCCCGATATATACTAAGGTTAAGGACTCTGTGCCTACCTTGTACGATTTCCACGCCGTTGCAGAAAACAGCCTGATCGCCGATGGGTGCACCATTAAAGGTACCGTAAAGAATTCGGTGATCTTCCGTGGCGTTACCATTGAAGAGGGTGCTGTGGTGGAGGATTCCATCATCATGCAAAAAACGAAGATCGGCAAAAATGCAAAAGTCAGCCGCACCATTACCGATAAAAATGTGGTGATCGGCGAAGATACCGAGATGCGGGGTGCCCCCGGGCTGCCTTTCGTAATCGGAAAAGGTAAGAAGGTATAAACCCATGAAAATACTTTATGCAGCAAGCGAAGCCGCTCCCTTTATTAAGGTGGGCGGTCTTGGAGATGTGGCGGGTGCTCTGCCCAAGGCTTTGTGCCGGGCAGGGGACGATGTGCGGGTGATCCTACCCTTTTACAGTGCGATCCCCCAAAAACTGAAGGAACAATGCACCTACCGCAGCAACTTTTTCTTTAATAACGCATGGCGCAGCCAATACTGCGGCATCTTTGAGGCAAAGATCGAGGGCGTGACCTATTATCTTTTGGATAATGAGTTTTATTTCAACCGCCCCGAAACCTACGGCGCTTTCGACGACGGCGAACGCTTTGCCTTTTTCTCCCGTGCCATTTTAGAGTGCCTGCCGTTCATCGATTTTTATCCCGATGTACTGCACTGCAACGATTGGCACACCGCCCTGGTACCGGTACTGCTGGATACCCAGTTCCGGGATCGCCCCGGCTACGGCGGCATCCGCACCGTGTTTACCATTCACAACATTGAATTCCAGGGTAAATACGACCCCTATATTTTGGGGAACGTGTTCGGCATGAGTGAAGATCTTAAGCCGCTGCTGTACTACGATAACTGCATCAACCTGATGAAAGGCGCCATTGAATGCGCCAACCGGGTGACCACCGTTTCCAACCGCTATGCAGAGGAAATTATGACACCCCCAAAATCCTGCGGGCTGGAGCACATTCTGCGCTCCCGTGCCTGGAAGGTGTCCGGAATTCTCAACGGGATCGACACTGATCTGTTTGATCCGGAGACCGACGGGCGGATCGCCCAAAACTACACCGCAGAAACCCTTTCCCTAAAGGTGAAGAATAAAAATGCCCTGCAGGAGGAATTGAACTTGCCGGTTACCGACGAAGTGCCCTTATTCGGCATGGTAACACGCCTGACCCACCAAAAGGGGATGGAGTTGGTGATCAACAAACTGGACTGGCTGGCAAACCAAAAGGTGCAGGTGGTGATCCTGGGTACAGGAGATGCCAAATACGAGCAGTACCTGCGGGAGGCGGCAGAGCGGCACCCGGATAACCTGCGGGCTGTTCTTGCCTTTGACGGAAACCTGGCACAGCGGATCTACGCCGGCTGCGACTTCTTTATGATGCCCAGTGAGTTTGAACCCTGCGGCCTGGCGCAAATGATCGCCATGCGCTACGGCACCCTGCCCATTGTGCACACCACCGGCGGGCTTGCCGATACGGTAATTCCCTATAACCCCACCGATAAGACCGGGCGGGGCATTACCTTCCAAAGCTTTAACGCCGAGGATTTTTCCAATTCCCTTTGGCGGGCAATGGAACTCTTTGGCGACAAGGAAAACTACGATCAGGCAAGATTGAACGCCATGAGCGGCGATTACAGTTGGGGCCCCAGCGTGACCGCCTACCAGGATCTGTATAAGAATCTTTAAGAGAGAGCGCGGTTGTTGCCGCGCTCTCTTTATTATCTTCTTGACAGAACCACAAAAAATTGGTATTATATTTAATATTTTGTTAAATATATAAATATATAAATGAAGATACCCACCCTAAGGAGAAAGCAAAATGACCCAAAACGAAATTAAAGAAAAAATTCAGGCTGCAGTTGCGGCAAAATTTGCCTGCGATGCAGAGGACGCCACCCAACGGCAGATGTATGAAAGCGTTGTGAGCATGGTACTGGCAGAGCTGAGCAAACGCCGCCGTGCCGCAAACAAAGAGGTTTCGCGCCAGGAAAGCAAAAAGGTCTACTATATGTCCATGGAATTTCTGATCGGCCGCTCTTTGAAAAACAACCTCTACAATTTAGGCATGGAAGAGGATGTTCGTGCTGTTCTTAAGGATATGAACGTGGATCTGGACCGGCTTTACGATATGGAGCCGGATGCAGGCCTGGGCAACGGCGGTTTAGGCCGCCTGGCAGCCTGCTATCTGGATTCTTTAACCGCCTGCAACTACCCTGCCACCGGTTTTTCCATCCGGTATGAATTCGGCATCTTCCGCCAGGTGATCATCGACGGCTGGCAGATGGAATTCCCCGATAACTGGCTGGAACTGGGCGGCGGCTGGCTGGTTCCTCGCCCCGACGAAGCCCAGGAGATCCACTTCGACGGTCAGGTGGAAGAACTGTGGAGCAAAGACGGCTTAAAGACCGTACACAAGGATTATTACAAGGTTTTGGCCGTGCCCTATGATCTGATGATCTCCGGCTACGATTCCAAGATCGTAAACAAACTGCGTCTGTGGGGCGCCAAGAGCCTGGAAAACTTCGATATGTCCCTGTTCTCCCGGGGTGAATACCTAAAGAGCTGCGAAGGGGATGCCAAAGCCGAAGCCATCTCCCGGGTGCTCTACCCTGCCGACGATCACGAGGAGGGTAAAAACCTCCGCCTGCGTCAGCAATACTTCTTTGTAAGTGCTTCCCTGCAAAACATTCTGCAGGATCACCTGAAGAAATACGGCACCCTGGATAACCTGGCCGATAAAGTGGTGGTACACATCAACGATACTCACCCTGCCCTTTGCGTGCCCGAGCTGATGCGCCTGCTGATGGACGATCACGGCTACACCTGGGACGCCGCCTGGAAGATCACCTGCAACACCCTGGCATACACCAACCACACCGTAATGAGCGAAGCCCTGGAGAAATGGTCCATCAACCTGTTCTCCGGCAGATTGCCCCGGATCTATACCATCGTGCAGGAGATCAACCGCCGCTTCTGCGAGGATATTTACAATAATCACCCTGAAAAGCGGAGCGCTATCGATAAAATGGCAGTGATCGGCGACGGTATGGTACGCATGGCAAACCTCTGCGTTGCCTGCTGCTACAGCGTAAACGGCGTTTCCGCTCTGCACAGCGATATTCTGAAAGCAGATCTCTTTAAGGATTACCACGATATTATGCCCGGCAAGCTGACCAACGTGACCAACGGTATTGTGCACCGCCGCTGGCTGTGCGAATCCAACCCCGGTCTGACCGCTCTGCTCAAGGAGCTGATCGGCGACGGGTTTGTGAAAAACGGCGCCGAGCTGGAAAAACTGCTGAAATACAAAGACGATCCCATTGTGCTCAACCGCCTGACCGAGATCAAGCGGCAAAACAAACTGCGTCTGGCAAAATATATTGAAAATTCCTGCGGCATCAAAGTGAACCCCGATTCCATCTTTGATGTGCAGGCAAAACGTTTGCACGAGTACAAACGGCAGCTGCTGTGCGCTCTGCATATCTACGATCTCTACCGCCGCATCAAGAATGAGGGGTTGAAAATTCATCCCCACACCTTTATCTTCGGTGCCAAGGCATCTGCCGGCTACGTGATGGCAAAGGAGATCATCCGCTTTATCTGCGCCCTGGGCGATACCATCAACAACGATCCCGCCGTGGGGGATATGCTCAAAGTGGTATTCCTTGCCGACTATAAGGTTTCCCTGGCAGAGATCCTGATGCCCGCCGCCGAGGTGAGCGAGCAGATCTCCCTGGCAGGTAAGGAGGCCAGCGGTACCGGCAACATGAAGTTTATGATCAACGGCGCCCTGACCATTGGCACCCTGGACGGCGCCAACGTGGAGATCCACGAGCAGGTGGGCGACGAGAATATGTTCCTCTTTGGCCTTACCACCCCCGAGGTGAACCGCTGGAAAGCCGACGGCTACCACCCGGATCAGCTTTACCGCAACGATCCCCATCTGCGGGATCTGCTGGATTCCATTTTGAAAGACGGCATTGGCGGCAAGAGCTTTGAATCCATTGTGCGTTACCTGATCGGTCCCGATCCCTATATGGTGCTGGCAGATTTCAACGCCTATAAGGATGCCCAGGCCAAGATCAACGAAGTGTACGGCGATACCCTCAAGTGGAACGGCATGTCCCTGGTGAATATTGCCAAGGCAGGCATCTTTGCCTCCGACCGGGCAGTGAAAGAGTATGCCGATAACATCTGGCACCTAAAGCCGGTGGAATAATAAATAAGGGGATGTAAAAAAGTCCGAACCTCAAAGAGCAAGAAGAAACAGTAACTTTTAACAACATCCCTTCACAACAAAATAAAAAGGAAGAAAAAATATTGCCTCTGGGCAATATTTTTTCTCTTTATAGTGCCTTTTGCTACCTCCAAATCGAGCCACTCGGCGTATCACATACGCCTTCGGTTGACC
>JAZSRD010000043.1:0-23069 GCA_045538295.1 Eubacteriales bacterium | reverse complement strand
CGTGCGTCAAAGCCAATGGAGGCCGCTACATTTTGCTTGATGCAAAAAATCCGCTCATTCCATTGTCTTTTCCTTTTCCCCAAAAAATGTAATCATTTTATGGGGACCCCGATTAATCGTCTTCGGGTAACCCGTAACCTTTGGTTACGGCTCGATTTGAAGGTTTCAAACATTTTTTCCTATCCCCCAAAAAAGGAGCGGTAAAAAATCTTGAGATTTTTTACAGCTCCTTTTTTTATTTTGTTCCGGTGGACCCAAATCCGCCGATGTTGCGGGCGGTTTCTTCCAGGGATTCGCACTCCACAAAATCGGCTTGCGGAGTGGGTAGAAATACCAACTGGGCAATGCGCTCTCCCTTTTCGATGATTTGGGGCTCATGGCTTTGGTTATAAAGGGCGACCATAACCTCTCCTCGATAATCGGCATCGATTACTCCAACTTTATTAGCGGGGGCAAGACCACGCTTGGTGGCAAGCCCGCTGCGGGCAAAGATAAAGCCGCCGTAGCCCATGGGGATCTCCATGGAAAGCCCGGTGGGTACCAATACCGTTTCTCCGGGCTGAACGGTTACAGCAGTTACACTCCAAAGGTCGGCACCTGCCGCATCGGCAGATCCATATACAGGAAGCTTCGCCTCCGGGTGGAGTTTTTTGATTTTTACTGAAATGCTCATTTTACTTCTCCTATTTGAGGGTTTTGCAATATTCAACTACGCCTTTAGTGATCGCTGTTGCCATGGGGTTGATGTTTTTAACGATCCATTTGGCACCGGACTTATTATCGTGAAACTCTGCTTCCACATATGCCAGTGGCATGGTGGGGTGGGCAACTTCATAGAAAGGTGTGCCGTTTTTGAGCAGGCAGAGATAATCCTCTTTATGAAAATTCGTGTTATAGGGGGTATTGGTGAGGCTTGCTAATTCGTTAAAAATATACTTAGAAAACTTTTTGCAACCTTTAATATCGCCATTATAGTAAACCCGGGTGCCGTTTCCGCCTCCTGAATTGGTGTGGAGGGTGATGTAAAGATCAGCGTTCATTTTATTTGCTTCTTCCGGGCGGTCATAAATGGAGAGGTCTTTATCGGCGATAAAAACATCAAAGCCTGCTTTTACCAGCTTTTTCTTGGTTGCTTCTGCCAGCAGGTACATTTGCTCCCCCTCGGTGGTGTTGCCTGCAGCATAAGAATTGGAAAATTGCCGGGAAGGGGAGAGATATACCAGACGTTTTTTTACCGACGGATCTTCCTTGGCGGGTTCTTTCTTGGGGGGATCTTCGTTGGGAATCTCCACCACCGGGGGATGCCATTCATATTCCTTTAGAAACAATCGTTGAAAGATAGCGGCACATTCCGCACGGGTGATGGATTTTTGGGGGTTAATGGCGTTTTGATCGTCGCCGTTGATGATCTTGCCCAGGGCAAGCGCCATGGCACCGGCGGCGTAGTCTGAAACCTGATCAAAATCGGTAACCTTTATGCCGCTGGCGGCAACGGTGGATTTAGTGTCTACCGCCGTCAATTCTTCGTTGGTATAGGAGATCCGCATGAGCATTAGCACCGCATCCTGGCGGGAGATGGGCTGATCGGGCATGAACTTTCCGTCTTCCATTCCTTGCAGGATCCCGGCTTTTCGGCAGGTGTCAACTGCAGTGTAATACCAACTTTTTTTAGAAACATCTTTAAATGGGGACGCAGGATCATCAATCTCATTCATGGCACGGGGGTCTTTTTGCCAGGCACGGTAGATGATCTGCGCCATCTCAGCACGGGTAATGGGGTTGTTGGAATTGATATTTGAGGTATCGTCACCGGTGAAGTAGCCCGCTTTCATGCAAGGGCCAAAATAGGTGTAGGACCAATGTTTCGGTGAAATATCTTTCATGGCAGTGATGGGTTCATCGTTGCTTAATACTACCACGGTAAAATGATCAGTAAGTTCCTGGATCGTTACGGTGACGGTTTTGTTGCCCGGCTCGGTGGAATCGAAGCCGGAGCAGTTTTCTTCGCTTAAGGGAAAGCGGTAATCGGTTTGGGCGGTATAAACACCCACGCCACCGGTATAGTCGGGGGATTCGCCTACTTGGTAAAAGATCTTGGTGGGAACCTCCAAATGCAGGGTGGGTTCTATCGGATCTTCGGCAGATCCGGTAAAGGTTAGGGTGAAAAGCAATATAAAAAGTGTGAGGAGCGCGGTTATTTTTTTCATATAAAGTCCTTTTTCTTACATATGTACCCGCAGGGCGGCGGGGTGGATAGCAAAATCACAGCCGGGCAGTTCCCGGATCTCGCCGTCGATATTAACACGGAGAGGTTGGGCGTGATTCAAGGGACGGGCAGTAATATGGTGAGCACGGCAATGCACAACGGTATCCTTGAACGATAAGATCTTACCGCCCAGCAATCCGGGGAGATAACTCATCATCCTCAGCCGAGAGCACGCCTTTATAACGATCAATTCCAATTTTCCGCTTTGGGGATCGGCTTTTGGGCTGATGTGAATGCCGCCACCGATATACTGACCGTTTGCTACAGAGAAAACCAAGCAATCACCGGAGAATACCTGCTCGCCGTCGGCAATGATCTCCATGGGGATGGGTTTATAGGTGAACAATGCGCAGATAACGCCCCACAAGTAAGGGAGAAGCCCTCGGCAATATTTTTTGGCATTTTCGGCATAGTCCAGCACCGCCACATCAAAGCCGGCGCCGCATTCATTGGCAAAAAGGCTGTTGTTGATCTCGCCCACATCCAGCATACGGGGTTCTGCATTTAATATATACTCCAGTGCCTCCAAAGGATCGGCAGGCACCTGCAGGCTTTTTAAAAAGTCGTTGCCGGTACCGGCGGGGATCGCCGCTATGGGGAGCTCTGTTTCCAGGGTGCCTTGCAATACCTCTAAAAATGTGCCGTCGCCCCCAACAGAAAGGAGAAGATCTCCCTTTTGGTATGCGGCAGCTGTTTGGAAAGCCAGCTGTGTTGCGGTGCCGGGTGCGGTCGTTTCCAGTGTGCGGTATGGAAGATCTTTCTCTTTGAGGCGATCCTGCACCGAAATTGCGACCTTTTTCGACCTGCCGTTCCCGGCGGCGGGATTTACAATTAGTGTTATCATTTGCACATTTTCTCCAAATTGCACCATTTTATTACAAGATATTATACCAAATTATCATTGAAATTGCAACCTGCAATTCTGTTCGCCGGCGTTCGTCGGATTTTTTCTATAATGGGTGCGGGAGGTGGAAAGAATGCTGAGCTTTACAGAGCGTTTATCAAGAGATGTGGCACGTGCGGCAAGGATGACGTTGCCTCAGTTGGAACAAGCGTTAGCAGAGAGTGATGACCGTACGGTTAGCCAACTTACGGCATTATCCTTAGCAAAAAAAGCGGCAGAGGGTGCCACGGACGCCCTGAAGATGATCCGTGAACTTACCAAATGGGAGGCAACCAAGGGGGAACCTACCAAAGAAGCGGCCGGGAAAACTGCTGTGGAATTTCGGGTGGTTCTGCCCCAAGAGAAAAACTGACCAATGCAGGAGCCCTTTATAGTTAATATTACGCCGTTGCAATACCGCTTTATGAACGCCCGGGAGGATGAGGTTCTATTCGGCGGGGCAGCAGGCGGCGGAAAAAGCTTTGGTCAGCTGGCAGATGCGCTGCGGTATGCTCTTACTTATCCCGGCTCCCGCCAGTTAGTGCTGCGGCGAACGTTGCCGGAATTGGAAAATTCCTTGGTTCGTATGGCGTTATCCCTTTTTCCGGGAGATATTTATCATTATCTTTCTTCCCGGCATACCGGGGTATTTGTGAACGGTTCGGTATTGGACTTTGGTTATTGTGACAGTGAACGGGATGTATACCGGTATCAGTCGGCGGAATATGATGTGATCCGATTTGATGAATTAACGCATTTTACCGAGTCTATGTACCTTTATCTAATGTCCCGGCTGCGGGGCGCTGCCCCATTTCCCCGGCAGATGAAAAGCACTACCAATCCCGGCGGTGTGGGACACGATTGGGTGAAACGGCGGTTTGTGGATCCTATGCCTCCAAACTCTGTGATCACCGACGATCTGGGGACCCGGTTGTTTCTTCCTGCCAGGGTGCAGGATAACAGTTTCTTAATGGAGGGGGATCCCCTTTATGTAAAACGTTTACAGCGGTTACCGGAGCGGGAGAGAAGGGCATTGCTGGAGGGAGATTGGGATCTGAACGAGGGGCGGTTTTTTAGCAGTTGGAGCAGGGAGGAGCATGTTTGCGACCCCTTTCCGGTGCCGGAACATTGGCGAAAATATTTTGCCATGGACTACGGCCTGGACATGCTTGCGGGACTGTTGATCGCCGAGGATGAGCAGGGCTTCTTTTATGTGTGCCAAGAGGTATATCAGCCGGGGCTGATCGTTTCGGAGGCGGCGAAAAAAATTCGTGCAGCCTCCAGCGGTGGATGCCCCTATTATGCACCGCCGGATTTATGGAGCAGGCAAAAGGACAGCGGGCGCTCTATTGCAGATCTTTTTCGTGAAAATGGGGTGCCCCTTACCCGCGTGAGCTCTGCCCGTGCGCCGGGATGGGCAATTTTGCAGGAATGGTTACTGCCCCGTGCCGATCGTGACGGTAATTTACGCCCCCGCTTACGCATTTTTTCCACCTGCCGCAATTTAATTCGTTGTTTACCGTCGTTGGAATGGGATCCGGCGGTGCCGGGGGATTGCCGCACAGAGCCACATGAACTGACTCATGCGCCGGATGCATTACGGTATTTTGCCATGGGGCATCCCGGTACGGTAAAGCGAACAAAACAAAATCATGCCCCCAATGTGTTGGGCGGCTACAGAAAGGAATGGATCATATGACGATTTGGATGGTGATTTTATCGGTGATCTGGACACTGGTAACGGTGGCAGCATACCGTCTTGGAATTGCCGACGGACTTTCCGCTGCCCGCCGGGGCAAGCTTGCGGGAGGAAAAAGTGAGAAGAGGGACATGCTTCTTGAAAAAATAGAGGCTTACGACGGCAGAAAGGATGCTTATGGAACAGTTGTGTGAACAGATCTGGCGTGAATACCAGGAAGGCACCGCATTATTGAACCGTGACGGTTTTTATGATCGCAGTGAAGAGTGTCTAAGTTTTTACACCGGGGATCAGTGGCGGTATCTGCCCACCGATGGGGAACGGTTGCCGATGTACAACATTGTGGAGCCTATCGTGAAATATAAAACTGCCGTGGTTGCGCAAAACAATATGGCGGTAAACTACAGTTTTGACGTGTCGGATCGGCCGGCGCTTTCGCTGATCAGCCGCCAATCGGCAGACCTATTGAACCGCAACGCCCGAATCCTTTGGGAGCAAAACCAAATGGATCAAAAATGCTGGGAGGTTGTGGAAGACGGTTGTGTGACCGGTTCCTCTTACCTTTATTTTTACATGCAAGGCGGAATGCTGAAAAGCGAAGTGTTAGACGGTACTAACCTGATCTTTGGTGACGAACAGGAAACGGATATTAATGAGCAACCTTACATTTTGGTGGTGCGCCGCCGTTCCGTAAAGCGCATTCAGGAAGAAGCACGGAGCAATGGAGTGCCGGAAGAGCAGATCGGGCAGATCTTGCCCGATAACGAACTGTTGGATAAGATCGGCGGCACTGCCGGGCAAGAAAATAGTTTAGAAGAAAACCGCAAGTGCATTTCGATCTTAAAGTTCTATAAAAAGAACGGAAATGTTTGCTTTGTGCAGGCAACCCGTGGCTGTGTTTATCACCCGGAAACGGTGTTGGAGGGCGTGACCCGCTATCCCATTGCACCCTTTATCTGGGCACGGAGAAAAGGTTCCTGCCGGGGTCGCGGTGCAGTAGAGGGGCTCATTGCCAATCAGATCGCTATAAATAAAAATTTAGCGAGAATGGATATTGCCGTGAAGCGCTTTGCTTTTCCTAAATTGGTATACAATGCCCCTCGCATTCAAAACGTGGAGGATATTGAAAAGGTAGGGGCATCCATTGCAGTGGATGATCCCAATGTGCGGATCGGAGAATTGATCTCCTATGTACAGCCTGCCGGCATCAACGGTATGGCGTATAACTTTATGAACGGGATGATCTCTACCACCCGAGAACTATGTGGTGCCGGCGAGGTTACAACCGGTGAGATCAATCCGGAGCGTGCCAGCGGTGCCGCCATTGTGGCAGTGCGGGAGGCCTCTACAATGAACTTGAATTTTGCGGTATCGCAGCTTGCACGGTTTGTGGAGGATGTGGCGCTGATCTGGTACGATCTTTTGCGTGCTTACCATCCCGCCGGTCTTACCGTGGAGGGGCAAATGATCCCCGGTAAACTGCTTGCGGCTTTGGAGCCTCGGGTACGGGTGGATCTTTCACCCGCTAACGCTTTTTCGAAATTTGCCCAGGAGCAAGCTTTGCAAAATCTGCTTACTGCAGGGTATATCACCTTTCAGGAATATGTGGATGCGTTGGATGACGATGCCAATGCACCCAAAGAAAAACTCAAAGCTATTTTGGCGGGCAGAAATGTACTTTCTATGCCCCTGGAAAATAGTGCAACAGAGCAAGAATAATCGCAGGTGAATAGCGTAAAAATCGCAAATCTTCGCACCAATAGCGTAAAAATGGAGAAAGGTTCATATATGAACGAAATTGCAGAAAACACCATGGCAGAGGAATCTGTCGCCGCAGAGCAACCGGAAGCAACTGCGGAAAACACCGCCGGCAGCGAGGAACAGCAAGAGAGCATGCCCGCTGAAGAACGTAGCCGGCAAGCAGCCCGGCGCAGAGCGCTGGAGCGTCGTACCCAAGAACTGCGCGATAATGCCCGGGAGGAGCAGATGCGCAGGGAGGTTTTGGCACATCCTTTGGTAAAAGAAGCTATGTCCTTATTAAAGGAAACAAGGTTCAAGCAGGATTTGGCACGTGTGCGGGAGGCGTATCCCCAAATGTCCGCTGAAAGCCCACAGGAGGTGGGAGAGATCTATTGCCGTCTAATGGCAAGCGGAAAGGTGGATCCGGTGGTGGCATACGAAGCGCAGATTGCTGCCGACCGCAGGAAAAACCCGGTTCCTCAGGATATGGTAAGTGCAAAATCAGCCGGAGGAGATGCCATGTATTATTCCTCCCAGGAATTGGACAGATTGACCGATAAGGATCTTCAAGACCCGGGGATCTTTAAAAAAGCAATGGCCTCTTTGTCGAAATTACGTTAATAAAAAAGGAGATAAGTAAAAAATGTCTTATGCAAATTTTAAACCGACCATCTGGAGCCGCTTTATTCAGACTGAGTTGGAAAAGAAGTGTAAATTGGTAGACGATTGTAATCGTCAGTTTGAGGGGGAGGCTCGCCTGGGTTCTCGTGTAAAGATTCTGGGCGGTGCGGAGCCCGATGTGTTCGATTATGATGCCGCTACCGGTATGGAAAATCCCCAAACCCTGGATGGCGTGAGCGTTTATCTGGATGTGGACCAGGCAAAGGCCTTTAATTTTATGGTAGATGATCTGGATCGCCTGCAGGCCACCCCTGAGCTGATGCCGGTAATGTTGGAGGAAGCAGGCCGCAAGTTGGCGGTTGCACGGGATGCTTTTGTGGCAAGCTTGGCTAAGGACGCAGCTCAGTACACACCGTCCACTAAGGTTAGTACCCCCGCCGATGCAAAAAAATTGGTGGATCGGGCATTGCTGACTCTGCGTGAAAATGATGTGGATGTATCGGATAATGTCTCCATTACCGTATCTCCCTTCTTCTATCAGCTGTTCCGGGATGCTTTAACCGAGCTAAAGACCAATAATGATGAACTGATTGCCAAAGGCGTGGTGGGTATGTATGATTGCGCCCGTGTTATCTTGAGCAACAATCTTTATAACGACGGTACCGATGATTACATGATGGTGCGTACCAATAAGGCTATTGCCTTTGCCAGCGCCATTGATGAAACCGAGGCTTACCGCCCTGAAAAGTATTTTTCTGATGCGGTAAAGGGCTTGAGCGTATATGGCGGTAAACTGCTTCGCCCCAAGGAACTTGTTGTAATCAAGGCACATAGATAACAGAAAGGAGATTAACTATGATGGATTTAACAAATGCAAAAGAAATAAACACCTATTCTTTAGAAAAGAAGGGTGATTTTATTGTGGATCCTATTCCCATGAATTTTTATGGTCAGAACTATATTTTTCCGAAGGATGCCGAAGGCTTCTATCTGTTTATAGACACAACAGAAACAGGCTCTATTACTCTTTATAGCGGCAACACCGTTTTTGCCGGCGGTGACAAAGATTTTCAAATACCTTCTGCCGGAAAGTATTGCTTTTATTTTGATGTTGCACCCTATATGGAGAATAGAGATGGGAAAAAGATGGTTTGTTTCTCTGCGGACCTAAATGCGTATTGCTATGCCATTTTAAAATAAGAAACGAGGTGATTTGGCATGACGATCCAGGCAATTTTAAAGTCCGCTGTAACATTATTGGGTGCAGACGAAGGCGCACCCCAGGTGTTGCCGGCAAGGAATAAGCTTTTGATGGCGCTGGATAGTGCAATGGCAGAGCTTTCTCGCTGCTTTCCAATTCAGGCTCGGTGCCGGATCACAGTGACCGATGGAGAGGCTCTGCTTCCCAATACCGTGCTTACACCTCGCTCACTCTTGAAAAACGGTAAGAGGGTCCCTTTGAATATACTTGATGGTATGCTCCGTGCAGAGGATGGCGATTATACGTTGATTTATTACCGTATTCCTCCCGTTGCATCGGAACAAAAGGAAACAGATACGCTTCCTTATCCGGAAGATATATTGCGGGCATTGCCGTTTTATTGTGCGGCAATGTATGTAATGGGGGAAGATAATCATCTTTACAGCCAGTTGATGGAGCAATATAACACAAAGCTTGCTGCTGCGTTGGGCTATCGGCCTGCAGCAGGTGTGGAAGGTGGGGGGAGCCTATGAGTTATCCCATACATAAGGTGTCGGGCGGTTCTGCCGCCCGCACCATCCGCACCGAAAAAGGCTTTTGGGGCTTGGATCTTTCTTCCGATGTGTTGGATCGCTCCTTTGACAGGGCGGCAGATACGGAAAATTTGATCTGGCAGGGAAATGCGTTGCGGGTGCGTGACGGTTATCGGTTGCACGCCAGCTTAGAGGGGAAGATCAATGGAATTTATTCTTATGATGAGGAACAGATCGTTCACGCCGGCACAAAGCTTTTTAGACTTAAAGAGCATGAAGAACCGGTTATGATCTATGAGGCAATGCAGGATCAGCCATCCCATGGAACGGTACGTTTTCAAACAGTGGATCGGCGCAGATGCCTTACGCCCTATAGCTGCCAATGGTCCCATAAAACCATCAGCCAAGTGTTTTTGTTTATTAATGATGGGGCAAATTACCTGTTTTATGATGGAAGCAAGGTGCGTACGGTGGCGGATCCGTATTGGGGAGAAAATTTAACAGAACTTTATAAAAACAGTATTTTTCCTGATTTTTATGCAACGGTTCCCTATACGGTGGTAGCAAAATTGCCCGATAGCGGCGGTGATGCAGATCCACGAGGAGATAATCGGTTGTCGCAATTTCGATGTGAGAGCTTTTATGTGGATTCTGTGGGAGATGAGTTTTTTCGCATTTCCTGCCTAAAGCAGGATTTTAATGATGATATTCCTATGGAACTACAAATTCGTGACAGCGAAGGAATCTGGCGTTGCGTAGCCAGTGTGGATATTATTGCCCGGGCTGCGCGGGATACGGAACTGGTGAAGGTGGAAACACCTTATTTAAAGGCAGGGGTAAATTTTCGCTTGAGTACCGATGGTATGGTGGTGGAGTTTGAAAAGGGAGATTATTATTTTGTGGATGACGGCATGGATAATGTGCGCATCATCTATGCGGTAAAAAAGAAGTCTCCCGTTGCCTTGAATGAAGCCACGGTGCAGGGGCTTTACGGGGCAGACGGCGCTGATGATGTTCTTTTTTTGGGAGGCAGTAAATCTGCGCCCGGCGAGGATGCTTTTAGTGCCAAGGATGATTTTTTCTGCTTTTATGAAACCAGTGTTGAACGGTTAGGTGGCAGTGAATCACCGGTGACCGGATACTGTCGCTTGAGCGATGGGCGATTGGCAGTATTAAAAGACGATCCGGATGGTGCTGCAGTGTTTTTTCGTTCTCATAGCACCGTTTCCTTTGGTAGTACCCAAAGCGGCGAACCCTATCGGGTAGATGCATATCCCTCTAAAACCGGCGCTGCGGTGGAGGGTTGCCTTTCTCCTCATTCCGTGGGCTTTGCCGGGAACGAACCTTGCTTTTTGGGAAGATCCGGGATTTACAGTGTGCGCAGTGTATCCAATGAACTCACAAATCTGAATGAAACAGTGGGGCGTAGTATGTCCATCGATCCCTTGCTCACAACATTAGATGCCAAATCGGCACGGGCGATCCGTTGGAAAAACTACTATCTGATTACCTTTGGAAACATTGCTTTTATTACCGATGGAAAAAAGGATAGCAGCGGTTCATTTCGTTTTTTGAAGTGGAAGTTTGCCCATTATATCACGGCTTTGGGAATCAGGAATGGCGCTTTGTATTTAGGGGACGAAAACGGAGACCTCTATTTATTCGGCGGTAAGGATGATGCCGGGGTTGGGATCAATGCCTTTTGGAAAACGCCGGCATTGGAAAATACAACCGGGCATCGGGTGATTCTAAGGCGAATGTGGGCGGCGGTCAGTCCCTGCTACAACGCCCAACTCAATGTTGGCTTTTTCTGCAACCACTATCCGATGCCGCGCCGCAGTATAGCTTTACATTTAACGGATTTTGCCCATTGGGATTTTGGTAATTTAAGCTTGGATGGCTGCAAAACAGCACGATGGATCCCCCTTACGGAGAGAACTCTTTTTGGAAATTCTGTTTCGACAATTTTGGATCTTTCGGCGGGCGCCGACCTGCTTCTATGGGGACTTCGTGTAACTTATGAAAAGGGAGGAAGTATGTGATGAGTTTGGAAAATCTTTGCTTTACTGAAGAGGAGATACAAGCCAAGAGCATTACGTCATTGGCGGATCGTCCGGAACTTTCTGCCGAAGAGATGAAGTATCGGTTGGACAGCGGCGATATTCGCTTAAGGTTTAATGCCTTGATCGAGCAACTGGAAAGTATGTTGAAATAAGGGCATAAAGAGAGGCTATTTTAAGAAAAGGAATTTTAAAATGATCAGTAATGTAGATAAATTGCTGCTTACTCAGGCACAGCAGGATGAGATCAAGCGGCAAACGGAAAAATACAACAAAGCGGCGGCGAAAGGCGACACTGCCGCCATGAAAGCAGCCCATCAGCGTGCCGAAGAGATCCGCAGCAGCGCCGGTTATTCCGGCGGGGATGCAGGGGATCGGTATCAACTGCTGAAATCGGCGGAGGATACGCCTGCCGGCTATAATGGGTATGAGGCGTTGATCGAAGATGCCATTACCGGCGGCATGAACGCTATTGCCGCCGGATATGATAATCGGTTGGCAGAATTGAATCTGCAGCGTTCGCAATTAAAACAGCAAGGAGAGCAAAACCAGGCAAGTGCCCGCTCTGCAGCCTGGAACCAGCAACGGTTGGCAGATGCAGGCCTGCTGACCCAGGGGCTTTCCAATACCGGGATCGCCGGAGCGATCACCACTCTTGCTTTAAATCAGGCGGCAGCAAACGCTTATCATGCGTTGATGGACACCCAAAATGATTTGGCAGAAAACGACCAGGCTAAAAGTCAGGCAAAGGCCGATGCTCTTTCTGAAGCAGCGGATCTGCAAAGCACGGTGGGAGAAATGCTGGCAGATGGCTATTTGAACCTTTTTGGTGACGAGGCTGATCGCCGGCAAGAGATCACTCTTCAAAATATGAAGATCGATGCAGATAAGGCGGCGGATACTGTTGATTATTTCCGCAAGCTTGCCCTCTTGGACCTTCAGCGCCAATGGGAACTGGAAGATCGGAAGTATCAGCAATGAACCGGGAACATCCCATTACTAAAGAATATTGCAGTGTTCGAAGCGGTGGAATTGAGCGGGTGCAGCAGATGGCAGAGCGTCGCCTAAACGGACACGGCAAAAAAATTGATGATCTTACCGCTGCATGTATTCAGTTAACGGCGGCAGTAGACCGCGTGACGTTGATTCTTGAAAAACAAGATCAACGATTAGACCGCATGGAAAGCCGTGGTTTGCTTTCGTTTTTAGAAAGCGGCGGCGGAAAAACCATGTTGCGTTTTATTGGAATCGGGATGTTGGTTTTGCTGGGTGCGGCGGTAGGTGTAAATATATTTCAAATTATTTCGGAGGTGTTGTGATGAAATGCAATAAAGATACGATGGTTCGTACGGTGTTTTTAGTGATCTCTTTATTAAATCAGCTCTTAACAGTTATGGGTAAAAATCCGTTGCCCTTTAGTGACCAATCAGTTTACCAAGGGATCTCCGCCGTAATTACAGCTGCCGCCAGCCTATGGGCTTGGTGGAAGAACAACAGTTTCACCCGGGAGGCTTTGGCGGCAGATCGGTACCTTGATCTGTTGAGGCAGGGGAAAGCAGAATGACCAAGCTGCCGGTAACAGGAGCCTTTACCGTAACGGCGATCTACGGACAAAGGGGAACTTATTGGGAAAACGGTCATAAGGGAATCGATCTGATCGCACAAAATCGGCAGATCTTTTCAACCTGCTGCGGAACGGTACGTAAGGTGGGTTATGATGCCGCCGGATGGGGAAACTTTGTTTCCATCGACGGTGACGAAGGGTATCGTCACATTTTCTGCCATTTAAAAGAAGGTAGTATCACCGTAAAGGCAGGGGATAAGGTAACTCCCACGATCGTGATCGGCACCATGGGTGCAACCGGGAACGTAACGGGGGTGCACCTGCATTATCAGTTGCAGATAGGATCAACGGTAGTGGATCCTACCATTTATTTGGGAATTCCTAATAAAACCGGAACATACCATACGAAGGATTATCAGGAGGGAGAGCAAGGGATGGCTTATCGTGACGAAAAAATCATTCCCGCTTGGGCAAAATCTGCTGTGGAGCAGGTGACGGAAAAAGGTTGGATGAAAGGGGACGATAATGGCGATTTTCGCCCTAACGATCCCATTACCCGAGCAGAGCTTGCCGTTGTGCTGAGCAGACTTTAAAAAGGAACCCGCTGCCCAAGCGGGCAGCGGGTTCTACAATTACTTTATGTTCAATAAAACTGCGGTTTTCAAAATGGCGTTTTGGGTTTTACCGTCGGTGATCTTGCCTTTTAAAACCATCTGTAGAGCTTGACTGAAGGGCATGGATACCACTTCTAAAAATTCATCTTCATCCAGGGATGCTTTTTGGGGAATGAGATCCTGCCCTAAATAAAGATAGGTAATTTCACCCAAATAAGCGGGGGAAAGCTCCATATGACCCAGTTCGGTTACCTTCTGTGGCAAAAAGCCCACTTCTTCGGTAAGTTCCCGAATGGCGGTTTCCTTGGGATCCTCGCCCAATTCTAATTTCCCGGCGGGAATTTCTAATAAATCTTGGTCTACGCCATAACGATACTGCTTTACCAAATAAATATTTCCGTTGGCGTCCAGGGGCAGAATGCCGGCACCCCCATGGTGCTCAATACGGTCCCGGTTTGCTTCCTTGCCGTTGGGCAATAAAACGGTTCCTTGATATACCGTAAAGATCCTTCCCTCATAAACGGAATGTTCTTTTAACTTTTTTTCGACAAAAGACATGAAAAAAATCACCTCACATCTAATATTTTAGGATCTGCGTCGAAAAATGTCAATCGGTTTTTCTTTACTTGCGTCGAATTTTGTGGTATCACTAATTCAACGGCGTCGATTAATGTCTAATAAGGAGATGATAGGATGTATAGTTTGCTATATATTGCCCGGTTACGTAAAGGGTGGACCCAGCAGGCATTAGCGGAATATTCCGGGGTTTCCCGTCGTACCATTTGTGCTTTGGAACAGCAGGAACGCCTGCCTACCGCCCGGGTGGGCATGAGGATTTGTAGGGCATTGGGTTGCGGATTTGAGGAGGTATTTTGCAGTGATGTATCTTTGTGAAAATTGTGGGCATCGCTTTTCAACGCCATGTTTTATGGAGGAAAATTATGGGCTTCCGGGGCCCTGGAAACAGGTGTTTTTGGGCTGCCCCGCCTGCAAAACAGACGGCATGTTTGGGGAAGTGGATCATGAGGCTGTATGATGTACGGTATCTGCGTCAGGAACTGGAAGAATATGAGCAACTATTGGAACAACTGCCGGATTCGGGGAGTTGGAAAACTGCGGCATTGGAGCAAAAAGTTCAGCGTATGGCTGATCGAATTGCAGAAGAACTTTGGGAAATTGCCTGCTATATTGCTAAAATTCCCGATCCGGAGTTGAGGCTGATTTTTGAACTGCGTTATTTTAAGGGATTCAGTTGGAGCCAAGTTGCAGAAAGCCTGCCAACTGTGCTTTCTTCCGACGGCGTACGCATGAAGCACGACCGTTACTTAAAAAAAGAAAGCCGTTAAAGGTTGCTTTATACAACCTAACGGCATTCTTTTTTACTTCTCCATAAGGAAGGTGGGATCTTCCGTTTGATCTTCGTTCCACAGTTCGTAGTGCAGGTGGTCAGCTTCACCGCATTCCAGTAGCATGGATTTACCCACGGTGCCGATCGCATCGCCAAGGGATACCATTTGTCCCTCTTCTACGGTGGCGGATTCTAAAGATGCATAGCGGGAAACCTTTCCGTCGGTATGGCGTACCACAACCATATGACCCATCAGATCATCCTGAACTACTGATTCTACCACGCCGTCGGACACATTCAGCACTGCAGTGCCGGCTTCGGCGGCAATATCAATTCCGTTGTGGGTGCGCCAATCTTTTAACGTAAAGGAATAGACCGGCTGATCCGGGGAATAATGAGCAATAACTTCACCGGAAAGAGGTGCTGCATATTCGGCGGATGCTGTTTCGGTGGATGGATTTTCATTTTTATTGGTTTCTTCCGTTTCGGAATCAGGTTCTTCCCGCGTGTCGGGAACATCTTCTTCTACCTTTTCAACATCCTGCGTATCGGGGGTGATAGGAGTTTCGGCTTGCTGCTTTTGGGCGGCACGGTAGGAGAGAAAACTGATGGTTCCTACTGTTAGCACACAAAGGGCCAACACCATGTAATAACCTTTTGTTTTTAATAAATGCAAAATTTTTTCTTTCATGGGCATATCATCCTTTCCTGTTCCTAATATGGACAGGAGGGAGGAAGTTTATGCAAAATAATTTTCTTGCAAGGTGGTTCCGGTATAATAATAGGCGAGTATTTCCCGATAAGTATAACCGTTTTCTGCTAATACCGAGGCGCCGTATTGGCTCAGCCCTACCTGGTGACCGTAGCCGGAAACTTGAAAAAGAGCCTCGGTTTCATTTACGGAAAGGGTAAACCGGGTACTACGCAGGTTAAAAAGGCTGCGCAGTTCACGGCCAGTGTAGGTTTTATCGCCCAGTACCTGGGTTGCTACAGAGCCCCCTTCGGTAAGAGTGGTGGCGCCGGGGGTGCAGTCTTGCTGCTCTAATTTATTGCGAAAGTCTTTTATTGGTACGGTAACGGTGGAGGTGAACCCGGCGGCATCCTGATCCCAGTGGGAATCGACCGATTGCAGATAAGGTATTTCGGCGCCCCACACATCGGCGGCGGCCTCGGTTTTGCCCCCGGAGATGGCGTGAAATACAGTGTTGGCAACAGCGCCGTCGTAAAGCAATACCTCTCCTAAAACGGACTCAACAGCGGCACTGATCTTATCTACGGATGCATCGTACCAATCCTGACCCCATCGTTCTGTTGCTTCGGCGTGGGAAAGATAGGCTTTGCAATGCTCCGGATTATCGCAAACATCGCCTTTGTGCCCAAAATCCGATGAGGGATGGTCGGCAACGGTTTCTATGCGGTGCAAAAGATAAGTATAGGATGCTACAGTTTGCGCTTTTAGTGCTTCTTCCGGATAGGATGCAGGCATTTCTCCGGCAATGACTCCCCATAAATAGGTGCGTAAGTCCAGGGTTTCAAGCGTTTCGGTATCATGGTGAAAAAGGGTTACCGTGTAGCCTTTTGGTTTTTCTTCCGGCTTATCCGGCTCGTCAAAAACACCGATTTTTCCTAATATAACAACGATTAGATAGGGTAGAAAGAGCAGTAAAAAATATATGGCGATCCATTTTCTTTTCATAAGTAATTATACCTCCATGGTACAAGCCTATGAACAACAAAATGGAAAAATGCACAAAAAAATCCCGGGCAAATGCCCGGGAATCTTTTTGATAGAGTTATGCCTTATTAACAGAACCGAAGAGTTCCATTTTTTCCTTAACGGTTGCTTTGATGGCTTCAAAGCCGGGAGCCAGCAGTTTTCTGGGGTCAAAACCTTTGCCCTCCAGATCCTTGCCTGCCTCGATATATTTGCGGGTAGCATCGGCAAAGGAAAGCTGACATTCGGTGTTTACGTTGATCTTTGCAACGCCCAAGGAGATTGCCTTTTGGATCATATCAGCGGGGATACCGGTACCGCCGTGCAGCACCAGGGGCATACCTGCGGTAGCAGCCTGGATCTTCTCCAGTGCTTCAAAATCAAGACCTGCCCAGTTGGCGGGGTATTTACCGTGGATGTTGCCGATGCCGGCAGCCAAGAAGTCTACGCCCAGATCGGCGATCTTCTTACACTCTGCGGGATCTGCAACCTCGCCGCGGCCGATAACGCCGTCTTCTTCACCGCCGATGGAACCAACCTCGGCTTCTACAGACATTCCCTTAGCATTGGCAAGCGCAATGATCTCTTTGGTTTTTTCGATATTTTCTTCAATGCCGTAGTGGCTGCCGTCGAACATTACGGAAGAAAAACCGTCGGCAATAACTTTTTTAGCGCCTTCATAGGAGCCGTGATCCAGATGAACAGCAACGGGAACGGTGATGTTCAACTCTTCGATCATTCCCTTTACCATTCCCATTACAGTTTTATAACCGCACATATATTTGCCTGCGCCCTCGGAAACACCCAGGATCACAGGGGAGCGGTTTTCCTCAGCGGTGAGCAGAATAGCCTTGGTCCATTCCAGGTTGTTGATGTTAAACTGACCTACGGCGTAATGACCCTCATAAGCCTTTTTAACCATCTCTTTTGCAGAAACGAGCATGTTAATATCCTCCTAAAATAATTTTTACATTGATTATTATAAATTACCAATTTAAAAAAATCAACAATTTCTTTGACTTTTCGGGAAATATAAGTTATATTAATTAATATAAAAGAAATTCTGAAAGGAAACTTGTTAACAATGAATAAAATTATTATTAGCGCCGATAGCACTTGCGATCTTTCTCCTGCTATGCAGCAGCGTTACGATTTTAAAATTCTTCCCCTTTATGTAACTTTGGGAGATGATTCTTTTAAAGACGGCGCAGAAGTAAATCCAGACCGAATCTATGATTATGTGGAGCAAAATAAGCAGTTGCCCAAGACCTCTGCTGCTACTATTCCTGATTACATGGAGTTTTTCTCTTCTTTCACCAAAGAGGGGTATGATGTGGTGCATTTTAACATCTCATCTTCCATGTCAGTAACGCATCAGAATGCAAAAATGGCTGCCGAAGAGGTAGAAGGTAATGTTTATGTGATCGATAGCGCCAATCTTTCTACCGGCATCGGATTGCTGATGTTGGATGCTTACGATATGAAAGAAGCAGGAAACTCTGCTGAAGAGATCTATAATGAGATCCTGCGGCGGATCCCGCTGGTTCGTGCCAGCTTTGTGGTGGATACATTGGATTATTTAAAGATGGGCGGTCGTTGCTCTTCTGTGGCAGCGTTGGGCGCTAATATTTTAAAACTGCATCCTTGCATTTTTGTTGCCGACGGTAAAATGGGCGTGGGCAAAAAATATCGGGGTGCTATTGATGCTGTAATGGTGCAGTATGCCAAGGAAATGTTGGCACAGAATGCCGATAAACTGGTAAAAAACCGTGTTTTTGTAACCCACACAAAGTGTAATCCGGAAACGGTTCAGAAAGTGATCGATGTGGTGAAAGAAACCGGCTATTTTGAAGAAATTTTTGAAACCGACGCCGGCTGTGTAATTACCAGCCATTGCGGCCCGGGCACATTAGGGGTTCTTTTTGAGGTTACTGAATGACCAAGGTCGCAGTGGGCTTGAGCGGCGGAGTGGATAGTGCGGTTTGCACGATGCTGCTGCAGCAAGCCGGATACCAGCCTATTGGGGTGTTTTTGCGGATGCATCGGGTGGGGCAGGAGGAAAAAGCCGCCCGCCGGGCAGCCGAGGAATTGGGGATCTCTTTTTATGTTAAAGATCTGACCGATGTTTTTGAAGAAAAGGTGATTCGTCCCTTTGCTGCTCTTTATAAACGGGGGAAAACACCTAATCCCTGCATTTTGTGTAATCCTGCCGTGAAATTCAAAGGCTTGCTGGAGGCGGCAGATGCATTGGGATGCGAAAAGATTGCAACCGGGCATTACGCTTCCGTGGAGCAGAAAAGCGGGCTGCATCTGATCTGCCGCATTCCCGGCCAAGAAAAAGACCAAAGCTATATGCTTTACGGTCTTGATAAGTCCTGCCGTTCTCGGCTGCTGCTGCCACTGGGGCAAATGGCAGATAAAAATGCCGTGCGATCTCAAGCGGCGCAAAAGGGGCTTTCTGCTGCAAAGAAAAAAGATTCTTTAGATATTTGTTTTTTGGAACCGGGGTGTTCCCACGGTGCCTTTATTGAGGATTATACCGGGTCTCCGCCGGCTTCCGGTGTGATCCTGGATCCCGGCGGAAAAGTGCTGGGCAAGCATAACGGTATTTGTCACTATACTGTGGGGCAGCGCCGCGGACTTGGGGTGGCATCTACCGAACGGCTGTATGTTTCGGCGCTGGACCCGGATACAAACACTGTGGTGCTGGGACCGAAAGAATCGGTAGAAAGCAGAGATGTTTATCTGCGGGATTTTGTGTTGCACTATGCGTTACCATCTGAAGGACTTACTGCCAAGGTGCGGTACCGGGATCGAGATACCGCAGTGCGGGTAGAGCTGCTGGGCGGCGGAAAGGCTTGCCTGCATTTTGAAACGCCCAAATCTGCACCTGCTCCGGGGCAAAGTGCAGTTGTGTATTGGAATGATTGCGTATTGGGCGGTGGCATTATTGAAAGTGCATTGAAAAAAGTATAAAAATTGTAAATAAAGACTTGAAATTTTGTATATTTTAATGTAATATATAAATATATATACCCATGATAGGCAAGGAGGTCGCATATGGCTGAGAACGAAAAGCTGGAAAGCTTGCAAATGGAAGAAACTCAAGAAGGCGTGCAAATGGAAGATTTAGAGGCGTTGGCAGGGGAATTTACTTTAGATGATCTTGCCGAGTTTGATAATGAATTTGAATTTGACGTTGCCGATCTGGAGTCTATCAAGCCTGTTTATACAACCAAAGAAAAATTAAAATTGATCCTGATGAATAACACGGTGTTCTCCATCATTAAATGGTGCTTTGCCGGGTTGGGTCTGGTTGGTTTGGTATTATATATCTTGGCAATGGTGGATAGCGGCATCAGCGAAACGCTTTCCAACACTCTTTCCAAAGGTGTGCGCGGCGCCCTTACTGCCGTATCGAATCTTTTGCCCTTCTCTGTGCTGGAAATCTTAGCCGTAGTTGTTCTGGTGGGAATTTTGGCATATGCCGGCTTTTTGGTATATAAAACCATCAAAGAAAAGGACGGGTTTAAGATCGCCGGTATTTGGGTACAGTTCGGTTATGTGTTGGTTGCCGTTTTTGGTGTTGGATTTTTGATCTACACCATGTGTTACGGTGTAACCACAAACCGGATGAAGCTGTATAAGACCTATTTGAGCCAATCCTATGTACCTGCCTACTTCACGGAGCAAACCTTAGATAGCAGTGTGATCTATTACACTGATATGATTAATCAGGTTGCCGTGGACGGTATAACGAACGATAGTATCTTCTATACACCCACCGGTCATTCCCGGTATGCCTCTACCGGCAGTTCTTTAAAGGAGATCAGCGAAGCAGTAAACGCTTGCTTCGATGCTGCTGCGGAAGATTACGGTTTCTTGAAGGGTGGTAAGGTAACTGCCAAAAAACTGATCGCCAGCCCCTTGTATACTGCTATGGGTATTGGCAGTATTTATAGCCCGCTGACCAGCGAGGTGTTGATCAATACCGATTATCCTGAGGTGCTGATCCCCATGCAGGTTGCCCGCTCTATTGCTAAGCAGCGTGGTATTACCGACGATTCCGATGCCAGTTTTGTTGCCTTTTTGGTATGTACCGATTATGCTGATCGGCTTGCCAATATGGGAAGTACATATAATTTAGATTACATTAAGTATGCCGCTTATATGGATGCATACACCGAGGTGGGCAATGTTGCCTATAAACTCAGTCACGATATTCATCTTTACTGCTCTGCTGCTTTGAAAGAGAGCGCAAAGAAAGATGTGGTTGCCCTGGTAAAGAGCATTGATGCCCTTTACGGCAATGTTTCGAATATCGAATTTATGGCAGCGACCGAAAAAACCAGCACCGCAGATTATAAGGTATTGGCTAAGCTGCTGTATAAAGATTTTAATATTCGTTTCCAAAACGGCAACATCACATTGTCCTATCCCACCAATGAAAACCCGGTTCCTGCAATAGGTCAGCGGTACGGTTATCTGAGATACCTGGTATATTATTTCTTCGTACAGGAACAAAATGCATGGGGTACCGAGGCAAACGCTGTTTATGAACAGTATAACCCCCAACCCGAAGTAAACGATGGTTCTAATAAGACATTGGGAACCAACGACACTACCGACGAAACCGATGATCCCACCACCGAAACCGGCGATGGCGAAATCCAAATTGATTGACGGCGTAGTTGAAGAACAATAACATGAAGCCGGCCCTTTTAAAGGGTCGGCTTTCTATTATATATAAGGAAAACAAAAAATACTGCCATATTCACATATGGCAGTATTTTTTAGTCTAAATTCATGCTGTTGAGCAGATCTCTCAAAGCTTTCAGTTCTTCGTCGGTAAAGGAAACGCCTTTGTTCATCTTAGTACCGTCGGGAGACCATTCTCTTAAATCGTACTTAGGAGCACGCTCCATCCAACTGATTTTGTTGAGTTGCTTTGCCCAACCATTGGCATTTTGCGGCAGATCGCCGTAATGCTCAGTGATTTCATATTTGAATTCTGCCAAAGTGATCCCTCCTATATTAATAATATAATAATATTATATAGTTGACAGTTATGACTTGTCAAGAAAATTTCATAATATATTAATAAAAAAATTAATTTAAGGTGTTGACAATGGCTATAAAACATGGTAAAGTATGGGTGTTAGCACTCGAAAGGTAAGAGTGCTAACTTCAGAAAGGTAGGTGAGGAAATGAAGGATCGGTTAAATTTGATCCTAAAAGCAGCGGTAGAAGCGTATGTTGATACCGGCGAACCTGTTTCCTCTAAACTGATCTTAGAGCGCACAACGCTGAATGTATCTTCTGCCACCGTGCGGAACGATCTTGCAGAATTGGAGCGGCTGGGTTATATTGAGCAGCCGCATACCAGCGCAGGGCGGGTGCCCACAGAAAAAGGTTATCGCTATTATGTGGATTGCCTGTTGCAAGCACCGCTACTTCCTGCAGAGCGGGCGGCGGTTATTCAAGAGGTGATGGAGGATCCCACAGGTAATGTGGATGAATTTTTAAAGCACGCTCTTTCACGTTTTTCTGAAATCACCGGCTATACTGCCGCCGCCGTTATGGCACATTCAGACGATGACCGTATAATTAAGGTAGAGTTGATCAAAACCGCCGATAATTGCCTGAATCTGGTGGCAATTACCCGCAGCGGCACAGTAAAAAACAGTGTATGCCGCTTTTACTTCCTTGCTGATGATGAGGATATTAAGGCGCTGTCGGACGTGTTGAACAACTTTTTGGGAGATGTAAGCTTTGCTCGGCTGGCAGATGAGGATTTTGCTCAGCTGGAGCAGCGGCTTTCTGCACTGCATCAAAATTGGAACTTTGTTGCCGGGGTGGTTAAAAATATGGTTAATTCCATTCGGAACCCCAAGGTGTTTGTTTCCGGTCAGAGTAATTTACTTTCCCATCCGGAGTTTTACGAAGTTCATAAAGTGCAAAATGTGATGCGTTTTTTAAGCCATGAAGATGAGATCCGTTCATTGCTCAGCAGCCGTAGCGGGGAAGAGCTTTCCATAGCGATTGGCAGTGAGATCGCAGGTATCAATTTCAGCGATATGGGATTGATCGTGCGAAAATACGGCAGTAAATCCGGATTTGGGGCGATCAGCCTGTTGGGGCCTAAGCGTATGGATTACGGCGCCAACGCTTCCCAGGTGGAATATTTTGCAAAATGCATCGAACAATATTTAAAAGACAGGGAGGGCTCCTGATGGACGAAAATAAAACCAATGTAACGCCGGAAGAAGAGGCTGCAGCAACCGAACCCGAAAAGGTGGATGTTCAAGAGGAAAAAGCCTCCGAACCGGCACCTAAAAAGAAAAAGAAGAAAAACGAATGGGAAGAAAAATTCAATGCAGAGCACGATCAGTACCTGCGGCTGTATGCGGAATACGATAATTTCCGTAAACGTACCGCCCGGGAAAAGGATCGCCTGGTTGGCGACGGTGTGGCAAAAGCGGTTGGCGCTGTTTTGCCTGCCATCGATAATCTGGAGCGGGCAATCGCCGCTGCAGGGGAAGCAGAAGGCAGTTTAAAGAGCGGCGTGGAAATGACCCTGCGCCAACTGTTGGACTCCCTTAAAAATATTGGGGTAACCCCCATCGGCGAAGTGGGTGAGATCTTCGATCCCAACCGCCACGAAGCAATCATGCACATAGAAGACCCGGAACGAAAAGACGGCGAGATCGTGGAAGTGTTCCAACGGGGCTATGTATATAAAGAAGAAACTGTAATCAGACCCGCAGTCGTTAAGACTGCCAACTAAGGAGGAAAAGATAATGAGTAAGATTATTGGTATTGACTT
>JAZSRD010000022.1:0-11162 GCA_045538295.1 Eubacteriales bacterium | reverse complement strand
ACGCTTTGTGGCGATCACCGGCCCTAACGGGGGCGGTAAGTCCACCCTGGCAAAGATCATTGCCGGCATTTATAAACCCACCACAGGGCAAATTTTCCTGGATGGAGAGGATATTACCGATCTTTCTATTACCGAGCGTGCCCAAAAAGGCATTAGCTTTGCCTTTCAGCAACCGGTGCGCTTTAAGGGTATTACCGTGAAGGATCTGATCACCCTGGCTGCCGGGCGTCCTATTAACATGAGCGAGGCCTGTAACTACCTTTCCGAAGTGGGGTTGTGTGCCCGGGACTATATCAACCGGGAGATCAACGCCAGCCTTTCCGGAGGCGAGGTAAAGCGGATCGAGATCGCCACCGTGCTGGCACGGGGTACCCAGGTTTCAGTGTTCGACGAACCGGAAGCTGGCATCGATTTGTGGAGCTTTTCCAACCTGATTCAGGTGTTTGAAAAAATGCACGAAAAGATCAATGGCTCTATAATTATTATCTCTCACCAAGAACGCATTTTGAACATTGCCGATAAGATCGTGGTGATTGCCGACGGTACGGTGCGTACTGCCGGAAATAAGGCCAGCATTTTGCCGGAACTTTTGCAGGGTAGTGAGCCCTGTAAAGTGCTAACGGACAAGCTTTAAGGAGTAAGTTACCATGGATCAAATTCAAAAAACATTATTAGAGCAGGTGGCAGATCTGCACGAGGTTCCCTCCGGCGCTTATAATATCCGTGCCAACGGTACCTCTGCCGGGCGGAATACCACCGCAAATATTGATATTGTAACCAAAGAAGATAAAGACGGCATCGATATTATCATTAAGCCCTTTACCAAAAATGAGAGTGTGCATATTCCGGTGGTGTTAAGCCAAAGCGGCTTGCAGGATCTAGTCTATAACGATTTTTATATCGGCGAGGGCGCCGATGTAACCATTGTTGCCGGCTGCGGTATCCATAATGCAGGGGATGGGGAATCCCGGCACGATGGGATCCATTCCTTCCATGTGGGGAAAGATGCCAAGGTCAAGTATGTGGAAAAACACTACGGCCAGGGCGATGGCAACGGGCAGAATGTAATGAACCCCACCACCGTGGTTGAGGTGGAAGACGGGGGCTACATGGAAATGGAAACGGTGCAGATTAAAGGGGTAGACTCCACCAAACGGGTTACCACCGCAAAACTGGGTGCAGAGGCCACCTTGATCATTCACGAAAAGATTATGACCCACGGCAAGCAATACGCCGAAACGGATTTTACGGTGGATATGAACGGGGAAGGGTGTCATGCCAACTTGGTGTCCCGCTCGGTGGCAAAGGGCGATTCCAAGCAAATTTTCCGTTCAAATATTCGGGGTAATAACCGTTGTACCGGTCATTCGGAGTGCGATGCCATTATTATGGATAATGCTGTGGTGGCGGCAATTCCCGAGATTACCGCAAGCCATTTAGATGCCAGCCTGATCCACGAAGCTGCCATCGGCAAGATCGCAGGGGAGCAGTTGATCAAGCTGATGACCCTGGGTCTTACAGAACAGGAGGCAGAAGAACAGATCGTAAACGGGTTCTTAAAATGATCGATACCACCCTTTGTTATATTGAACAAAAAGGCTGCTACCTGATGCTTCATCGCATCAAAAAAGAGAAGGATGTCAATAAGGATAAGTGGATCGGCGTAGGGGGCAAATTTCTCCCCGAAGAAACGCCGGAACAGTGTGCCCTAAGGGAAACCCTGGAGGAAACCGGTTTAACCCTTATAAACCCGGAATATCGGGGAATTGTGGATTTCCACTGTACCGGCTGGCCCGATGAGCGGATGCACCTCTTTTGGTGCGATACCTTTACCGGCGCGCTGAAAGAATGCAACGAAGGCGTTCTGGAGTGGGTGCCCAAGGATCA
This sequence comes from Eubacteriales bacterium, assembly GCA_045538295.1. Taxonomy (GTDB): domain Bacteria; phylum Bacillota; class Clostridia; order Oscillospirales; family QAKW01; genus QAKW01. The sequence goes on along the minus strand of JAZSRD010000022.1, from coordinate 9,275 downwards.
AATGTATAGCCTGCCCCAATGGGAGGGCGATAAGATCTTTTTGAAATTATTGGAAGATCAAGTGCCTTTTTTTCACCTGAAATTGGTTTATGAAGGGGATCGGCTGATCTCAAGCGAACTGAAATAAATATTGGCTATGGAATTAATCCATAGCCAATATTTCTTTTGTAAATGCGGCAATGTTGGGCACAGTATGTCCCACCTTTTTAATGGTATAAGGGTCCCCGGTGTCGATCACCGCGCCATGGTAGCGGAGCAGCATGGGCAGGTCGTTTTGATTGTCGCCAACGGTGTAGCAGCAGTCAAGGGGGATCCCAAAGTGGGCGGCGGCTTCTGCCACACCGGTGGATTTATCCACACCCCGTACAGAGCAATCAATATATACCCCGTTTCGGTGGGCGGTAATTTGGGGGAAGGTGTTGTTGATCCGGTTGGTAAAGGCAATAGCATCTTCCGGATGTCCCATAAAAACAAAGTTAAACTGCAGGTTGTCTTTTCTGCTCAACAGATCCTCTAAAGTGGTGTTGGTAAAGGTGCTGTCGGCAAGGCAGTAACGCAGTAATTCCCCCTCATAAGTTTGCATATTCACAGAGGTACAGTGGTAGTTTGCGGAAATCTCATAAGCCGAGGGAATAAGATCGTTTGGAAAAAGGTGGCGAAAAATAATATTGCCGCTCATATCAACGGCGGAAGCCCCGTTACTGCAGATCAGCAGATCCGGCTGTAAGTGATATTTGTTCATGGCATCAATGGCGGGAAGGGGCGCTCTGCCGCTGCAAAGGCAAAATAGATTTCCCTGCTTCTGCCACCGGGATATGGCATCTACATCTTCCGGTAGCGGTGACCCTTTGCGGAAAAGGGTGCCGTCTAAATCACTGGCAAGTAAGTATTTCATATTTCCTCTTTCTTTTTTAAAAAGGGACGGTGCTGTGCGCCGTCCCTTTTGATTTTATATGTCGTTGCGTATCAGATCTTCCAAAGTTTCTCGTTTAACAACGATCCGACTGGTGCCGCCTTTCAGCATCACAATAGGCAACCGGGCAATGCGGTTATAGTTGGATGCCATGGAGTAATTGTATGCACCGGTGGTGAGCACTGCCAGCACATCTCCCCGGGCAACCGAAGCGGGCAAAGAAATATTCTCCTGAATAATGTCGCCGCTTTCACAGCAACGCCCCACTAAAGAGCAGGAAAAATCATTGGGTTCATTCATTTTTTCTGCCGCCAGTACCGTGTAGTCGGCACCGTATAAGGCAAAGCGAGGGTTATCGGACATGCCGCCGTCTACCGAAACATAACTCTTGTAGCCGGGGATCTTTTTGATAGTACCCACGGTATAAAGGGTCAAGCCGGCGTCTGCAACGATGCTGCGGCCCGGCTCCAAGCGGATGGCAGGCAAAGGCAGTTCCAATGCGGCACATTTTTCTTTAACCGCTTTTGCTACCTCGTGGATGTTGGCGGCAATATCGATCTCCGGATCGGTTTCTAAATAACGCACACCGTAGCCGCCGCCTAAATCCAGTTGGCGGGCGGTGTAGCCATACTTGCTACGAATGGAAGCTATGAAATTCAGCATGATCTCGGCAGAACGCAAAAAGGTATCGGAATCAAACACCTGGGAGCCCACATGGCAGTGGAAGCCTGCCAGATCTATGCTGGGCAGTTTCAGTGCCAGGGCGGTGATCTCCTCTGCTTGGCCGGTTTCAATGGCAGAGCCGAATTTGGAATCTACTTTACCGGTATTGATGGCTTCATAGGTATGGGTGTCGATTCCCGGGGTCAATCGCAGCAAAATTGGTTGCCGCAGATCCTTTTTAGCGGCAATGCGGTCAATGGCGTACAACTCGTCTTCGTTATCCACCACAAAATAGCCGATGCCTTGCTCCATGGCAAAGGCAATATCATCGTCGGTTTTGTTGTTGCTGTGGAAATAGGCGTTTTGTAAGGGAAATCCTGCTTGTGCTGCGGTATAGATCTCGCCGGAGGATACCACGTCGATCCCCAAGCCCTCTTCTTTTACAATGCGGTAGATCTCCTTAAAGGAGGCTGCCTTACTGGCATAAAGGGGAAGTGCTTCTTCGCCGAATGACGCTTTCATGGCGTTAAAATAGGTGCGGCAGTTCTCTCGGATCCGATCCTCATCCATTAGGTAGAGAGGAGAGCCGTATTGCCGTAGCAAAGCGGCGGCATCTTGTCCGGCAAAAAGCAGGTGTCCGTTTTCGGTAACGGAAAGATTTTTGCAGATCATTGTTTGTTTCCTTTTGGTTCAAATTCCTTATAGAGGGCATTGAGTGCTTTCAGGTGATCCTTGGCAGAAATGCCCACGATAATATTCAATTCGCTGGAGCCTTGGTCGATCATGCGAATGTTGATGCTCTCCCGCGCCAGAGCGGCAAATACTCGTGCTGCCACACCGGGAGAACTGATCATGCCCCGACCTACCACTGCCAGCAGTGCCAGGTTATCGTAAACCCGAATAGTGTCGGGTCGCACTGCTCGTTTCAGGTCTGCCACCACAGCGTCTAATTTATCCTTGATCTCGGAACTGTTTACCACCACGGTCACGGTGTCGATACCGGAGGGGAGATGCTCAAAACTGATCCCCTGCCGTTCCAGCGTTTCCAAGACTCTGCGGCCGTAGCCCAGCTCGGCATTCATCATGTCTTTTTCAATGTATATGGCGGTAAAACCGGTTTTGCCTGCAATCCCGGTTACAACCCGGCTACTCACATTATCTTCCACTGCAGGCATGATCATGGTGCCGGGATCATCCGGCAGATTGGTGTTGCGAATATTAATGGGAATTCCGCTCCGCCGCACGGGGAATACCGCATCTTCGTGAAGCACGGTAGCGCCCATGTAGGAAAGCTCTCGCAATTCCCGGTAGGTGATCACATCGATAGGGGCAGGATCCTTAATAATGCGGGGATCCGCCATCAGCATGCCGGAAACGTCGGTCCAGTTTTCATAAAGATTGGCATCCACCGCTTCTGCCACAATGGAGCCGGTAATGTCGGAGCCGCCCCGGGAGAAGGTCTTGATCTCTCCGTTGGGCAATATTCCGTAAAAACCGGGAATAACAGCGCGGGGCATCATTGCCAGCTGGTTCTCTAATACTGTATTGGTCTTTTTACTATCCAGCTTCCCGTCGGCTTTAAAGAAGATGCATTCTTCCGCATCCAAAAAAGGAATGCCTAAAAAGTTTGCCAGGATCATAGAGTTGAAATATTCGCCCCGGCTGGCAACATAGTCCATGCTGGCACCGTTTTGGATATTCTCTCGCACAGTTTCCAGTTCCTGCTCAAGGGAAAGCTCCAGATCCAACTCTTTTATAATCTGGTTAAAGCGGTCGCAGATCCGGCGGAAGGTATCGTCAAAGGGATTGCGATCGTTGGCAAGGGCGTGGCAACGCAGTAAAAGGTCGGTTACCTTTTCGTCCTCATAAAAACGTTTGCCCGGGGCAGAGGCAACTACATACCGCCGCTCCGGTTCTGCTTCTATAATGGCACGTACTTTACGAAACTGTTCGGCGTCAGCCAATGAGCTGCCGCCGAATTTCAACACTTTAATCATGAATACTCCTTGAGTGTAATTTTACACTGTTATTTATTGATGATCACAGGGCGATCATATCTTGCATCTTATAGAGCCCGGCAGGTTTTCCGCAAAGAAACTCTGCGGCTGCCAGTGCGCCCTCGGCAAAGAGCGCACGGCTGTGGGCTTCGTGCTTTAAGGTAATGGTTTCGGCATCGGTGGAAACTAAAACCTCGTGGGTTCCCACAATGTTACCCATGCGGATGGCATGAATGCCAATCTCTTCCTCTGTTCGTTTTCCCTGCCCGCTGCGGCCCAGCATCAGGGTAGCCTTTTTGCGCACCTCTTTAATGGCGTTGGCAATCAGCAGGGCAGTGCCGCTGGGAGCGTCTAATTTACGATTGTGGTGAATCTCCACGATCTCTATGTTGGCGTTGGAATAAACAGAAGCGGTTTTTTTGGCAAGCTCTGCCAAAAGGGCAACGCCCAAGGACATATTGGCGGAAAAGAATACCGGAATTTCCTTGGCAGCCTCTTCAATCATCTTCAGTTCTTTTTCTGTGTGCCCGGTGGTAGCCAGCACCACAGGGATCTTATTCTTGCAGGCATGGGTCAGCAGGCTCTTGGTAGCACTGTGGTGGGAAAAATCCACAATACAGTCTGCACCGGCAGGAACCTGCTCCAGTGTTTGAAAGCAGGGAAATCCGCTGTCGTTTCCGCCCAGATCCACCCCTGCGTGGAGTTCTGCCCCCCGCAGATGTTCCTCTGTCAAGCGTGCCACTTCGGCACCCATCCGGCCGGAAATACCGTTAATGATTATTTTCATCTTCTTATACCTTCAGCCCTTCTGCCCGCATCAGCTCCAGCATTTTTTCTCTGTTGGCATCCTCCATGGGAGTTAAGGGCAGGCGCAAATAGTTTTCGCCATAGCCCATGGCAGAAACAGCCGCTTTTGCGGGAATAGGGTTTACCTCGCAGAACAAGGCGTTTATCATGGGCAGGAAGTGCAACTGCAGATCCCGGCTGCCGGCAATATCGCCGGCAAAAAACTTGTCGCAAATGGCAACCGTTTCTTTGGGGAATACATTGGAGAGCACCGAAATAACACCGATGCCGCCCAGGGACATAATAGGTACGATCTGATCGTCGTTGCCGGAGTAAATATCCATTTTACCTTTTACCAGTGCGGCGGTTTCAGCGATCTGCGAGATGTTGCCGCTGGCTGCCTTAATGGCGGCGATGTTGGGATGCTCTGCCAATACCTTGCAGGTTTGGGGCAGCACATTGCACCCGGTGCGGGAGGGCACGTTGTATACAATAATCGGCTTGTCTACAGCGTCGGCAATGGCGGTATAGGATTGGATCAAACCGCCTTGGGTGGCTTTGTTATAGTAAGGAGTTACTACCAGCAACCCATCCACACCCACACTGCAGGCAAACTTACTCAGTTCAATGGCATAGGAAGTATCGTTGGAGCCGGTGCCGGCAATCACGGGAACTCTGCCGTCTACCGTGCGAACGGTGAATTCCAGCAATTCCCGATGTTCTTTATCGGAAAGGGTAGAGCCCTCGCCGGTGGTGCCGGCGGCAATAATGGCATTTACTCCGCTTTCGATCTGCCAGTTCAGCAGGCGTTTGTAGCTTTCATAGTCCACGCCCATTTTATTCATGGGGGTTACAATAGCGGTGCCTACACCCTTAAAGATCGGATTACTCATTTTACTTCCTCCTTAAAATTCTAACCAATAAAAAAAGATAGCTGCAAAGCGGCAACTATCCCTACAAAGCAAAGCCTTTGGCAGGGACACCCCGCCAAAATATAAGCCAGATAGCGCTCCGCATTACTGCGACAACAACAGAAATCTTATTTCCTGCTGCCAGATCGATCCTTTGCCGTGAATCGTCTTCGGCACCCACCCCTTTTCTTCGGCTGCGCCTTTGGCAAAAGCGAAATAGACCGAAGTACTGATGATGCAATGCACCTCTATCGATAGTTATACATTAACATAATATAGGGGAATTGTCAATAGAAAAACTTTATTTCGTGTACCCTGCCAACAAAACAAAGATCCGCTGCAAAAAAATAGGCAATTTGCCGATTATATCTTATGAATTTCACGCACGGTCAGCGTTTTTTCGTGAACCGTAAACTGAATGTTAAACCCGGCATATTCCATCCCAAAGATTCGCTCCGGATCTTCCACATAGCCGGGGCGGGGATCCTGGGCTAAAAGTGCCAGCAGTTCCTTATGGAGCTCGGTGGGTACGGTTTGCAACAGTGCCGGATCGCACACCACCTCCACAGTGCCTTCACCGGGGGTATAGGCAAAGCCGTTGGATGCGTCCGGGTGGGAATCGGTATAGGGAAGGTAGGGTTTAATATCAAAAATGGGAGTGCCGCTTAATAGATCCGCACCGGACACGGTAATAGATGGTTCTGTTAGATCGATCTTTTCGATCTTAACCGAAGAGAGTCCTAAAGGATTGGGGCGGTAGGGGGAGCGGGTGGCAAAAACGCCCATGCGGGTATTGCCTCCCAAGCGGGGCGGGCGCACGGTGGGGCTCCAGTTTTCCCGGTGTGCCTCGGAAAAATCCCAGATCAGCCATAGGTGGGAATAGCCCTCCAGCCCCCGCAGTGCCTCCGGGTTGGCATATTCCGGCTCAAATACGATTTTTGAATGTACTTTATCTACCAATCCGCTTTGGCGTGGAATACCGAATTTTTCTGAAAATCCATTTTGAATGTGTGCAATTACTTTTAATTCCATATTAAAACACCAACTGTACTAAAATCATATAACAAACTGTGCCGGCGGCAATGGATAGAAATAAATTCCGCCGCCAAACATGGAGCGTAACCACCACTGCCAGCGCAACCAGTTCCGGAATCCCATGGGAGCCGGTTAAAAAGGATACATCCTTAAAGCAGTATACCACCAGCAATCCCAGTGCTGCCGCAGGCAGCACCTTGCCCAGGTACTGAATATATTTTGGGGTGGTTTTTCCGCCTGGAAAAAGCAAAAAGGGGAAAGCTCGGGTAAAGATGGTGCCCAGGGCAACCATGGCAATCATGATAAGCAAATGAAGGGTATTCATGAGGTTGCACCTGCCTTTTCCAAGGGGCGGCGCAGCAGTGTAAGAGTCCCTAAAATAGCAAGCATGGCGGGAACAATAAAATGTTCACTGCCAAAAAGCAGCAGGCTGATCAAAGAGATGCCAACCCCCACCATTGCGCCGGTGTGATTTTTTTCTTTAAGCCATTGCTCCAAAAACAGCACCACTAAAAGAGCGGTCATCACAAATTCCAGCCCTTGGGTGTTGAATTGGATCAGGGTGCCAAACAGAGCACCAATGGCGGTGCCCGCCACCCAATAGCATTGGTTTAAAAGGGTAACAAAAAAGTAAAACCAATTTTTATCCACTTCCCGTGGAACTGCCACGGTGCAGTTAATGGAAAAGGTTTCGTCGGTAAGACCAAAGATCAGATACCCCCGCTTATTTCCTGCCTCTTTGTACTTTTCCAGCATGGAAATGCCGTAAAAAAGATGGCGGGCATTTACCATTAGGGTGAGCAGCAGGGCACCAATGGGGTTAAATGCCCCCAGCAGTAATTCTACCGTAACAAACTGCATGGATCCGGCATAAATGATCAGGCTGGTAGCAATGGTAAGCCAGGGGGAAAAGCCGGCTGCATCCATGTAGATACCAAAGGCAGTTCCCAAAAATAAAAATCCGGTCAGAATGGGGATCGTATAAGGAAAGGCAGCTTTTAACGCCGCTGTTTTTTTGTTCATGTTCATCACCGCTTTTAATTTTATCAAAGAACCGGCAGAATGTAAAGAATTCTGTTTTTATTTTATAAAGAATTGGTGAAGTTTGGAAAGAAAAAAGCAACCGCAGCGCGGTTGCTTTTTTATGTTTTTTTAGATTCTTGCCACGCCGGTTTCCTTGGCAGCTTTAATTACTGCTTCGGCCACAGCGGGAGCAACACGCTTATCCAGCGCACCGATGATGATGTTTTCTTCATTCAGTTCTTCATCGGGAATGAGGGCGGCCAGGGCATAGGAGGTGGCAACCTTCATCTCTTCGTTGATGCAGGATGCACGGCAATCCAATGCGCCGCGGAAGATGCCGGGGAATGCCAGTACGTTGTTGATCTGGTTGGGGAAGTCGGAACGGCCGGTACCCACAATTCGTGCGCCTGCAGCCTTTGCTTTATCGGGCATGATCTCGGGGGTGGGGTTTGCCATGGGGAACATAATGGCATTTTCAGCCATGGACGCCACCATTTCTTCGCTCACAATATTGGGGGCGGAAACACCAATGAATACATCGGCGCCCTTCATGGCATCTGCCAGATTGCCCATTTTGTGATCCAGATTGGTTACTTCGGCAATTTCGGCATGGGCTTCGTTCAGTTCAGGCATTCCCTTGCAGATAATGCCGAAACGATCTACCATGGTCAGGTTCTTCACACCCATGTTCAAAAGGTGTTTGCCGATGGCAATACCGGCAGAACCGGCGCCGTTGATCACAACTTTCACTTCGCCGATGTTCTTTTGAACCACTTTCAGAGCATTGATCAAAGCGGCGGCAACCACAATGGCGGTGCCGTGCTGATCGTCGTGGAAAATGGGAATGTCGCAGATCTCTTTCAGTTTGCGCTCCACCTCGAAGCAACGGGGTGCGCCAATATCCTCCAGGTTAATGCCGCCGAAAGAGCCGGAGATCAGGTAGATGGTGCGAACCAGTTCGTCCACATCCTTGCTGCGGATGCAGATGGGGAAGGCATCTACGTCGGCAAAAGCCTTAAACAAAGCGCATTTCCCTTCCATTACGGGCATACCGGCCTCGGGACCGATGTCGCCCAAGCCCAAGATAGCAGTGCCGTCGGTAATCACAGCAACCATGTTGTTGCGGCGGGTCAGCTCATAGCTCTTGTTATAGTCCTTCTGGATCTCCAGGCAGGCCTCGGCAACGCCGGGGGTGTAGGCCAAAGAAAGATCTTCCCGGGTCTCAATGGGGCAACGGGTCACAACTTCAATCTTACCGTTCCACTCGTAGTGCTTTTTTAAAGATTCTTGTCTAATATCCATGGATTAGTCCTCCCAGGGGAATTTGTACTGGGTCAAGCCCAATTCATCGCGAACGGCAAGCATTTCAGCCTGTACAGATTCGTTAATGGGCACACCGTCTTTGCGAGCCAGGCGAACCAAATGCTCCTTTTCGCCGGCGGTGTAGATCCGCTCTGCGTTGGGATCCTTTTTGGAAGCACGCACTTCACGCAGGATGTCTCCTGCCTTTTTACGGCAAACATCCTCGCCCAGGAAGTGATCGGTATCGATAGCGATAAAGAAGTGACCAAGGCGGAAGGGAACCTTGTTGCCGTTTTCGTCCAGACCGGTCAGGGATCTGCCGTAGCTGCCGTCTTGCAGTACAGCGGAAAGCAGTTCAACAAACATGGCATAGCCATAACCCTTATAGCCGCATTGCTCTTCGCCGGGGCCACCCAGGGTGCAAAGTGCAGCCTCACGCTTTGCCATGGTCTTAAGAGCATCTGCAGAGGAGCCAACAAACTCCTTACCATCGGTGCAGATCAGGGCACCCTTGGGGGCATCCTTGCCAATACGGGCATAGTACTCAAGTTTGCCGTTCTGGTAAGTGGAGGAAGCACCGTCAAAGTTGAAATCAAACTCCTCGTCGGTGGGAACGCCCAAGGTCAGGGGGTTGGTACCGAACAT
>JAZSRD010000012.1:0-11977 GCA_045538295.1 Eubacteriales bacterium | reverse complement strand
TGGGGGTTTATTTCCACGCCTAAAGGCACCAATAAAAAAGAAAGGATTCCAATGGAATCCTTGCTTTTTTGGTCGGAGTAGCGTTATAGTAATCAAGTGAAAACCCGCATTGATACTGGGCTTTTCGCAGCCATAAGCAGTACATATCCCTTCGGGAGGGCAGTTACTATCCAAGACTCCCCAACGGCAAGCGTAAGAAATTTAATGTCTATGCAAAGACTAGAGAAGAGTGCGAAAAGTTGCTAGCAGTGATAATAGAGGAGAGGAAAAATTCAATAAATAAAATATATTCATATAATGTTTCTATTCATTGTTTTGAATTATAGTTGTAATATCTGTAAAAATATGGTATAATTATGTCGAAATATTCAAAAGGAGTTTCATATAATGGAGGAAAAAACATCTAAAAAACATACCATATTAGAAGAATATGACGATAATATTCGACTGTATCAATGTTTCCTCGATGAAATCGAACATCAGATAAAAAGTATATTACAAACCGGCGATTTTACTGTTAATGCAATCACATCGAGATTGAAAAGTAGAGAGAGCCTTTTGGGAAAATTAAAAAGAAAACCTAATAAATATTCTAATTTATCTGATATAACAGATATTGTAGGAATACGTATTATAACATATTTTTCTGAGGATGTAGATAAGATATCAGATATCGTAGAAAACGAATTTGAAATAGATAGAGTTAATTCTATCGATAAAAGAGAGTCTATGGAACCAGATAGGTTTGGTTATTGTAGTGTTCATTATGTTGTTGAAATGAGTAAACAACGACTTGCTCTTAGGGAATGTGCTAGATATAAGAATTTGAAATGTGAAATTCAAATTCGTTCTGTGTTGCAGCATGCTTGGGCAGAAATTGAACATGACATTGGTTATAAAAGTGAGAGTACAATTCCAAAAGAAATGAGACGTAATTTTTCTAGGATTGCAGGTATATTGGAAATTGCAGACAAAGAATTCAATGACATACGGAAAAATTTGTTTGAATATAGAAATACTATGCAAATGGAAATTGAAAATAAAACTATTCCTGATAAGGAATTAGATGCAGTAGTTTTAGAAGTATTAATAACACAAAACCCTGATATTGTAAAGTTGAACAGTTATATAGAAAATTTAATAGGTGAAAGATTGGAACAAATTAATGATGATTGTGCACAACTGACAATAAAACGATTGGAATGGTTCGGTATTAAAACTGTTTCAGAAGTGATGAATTTTGCTTCTAAATATTATGATACAGCAAAGACAATAGCTAACAAATATTTAGCAAACTATAAAGATAATAATAACAATGAATCAGAGGGATCTTTCTGCACTGATATAGGAATATTTTATTTGTGCTATTCAATACTATTGAAAGAACATTGTGATAAAGAATCTATATCCAAGTATTTGTGTGATACAAACATTGGAAACAAAAAAAAGTTGAACGAAATAATTGATAAATTATATAATTGGGGATTAGAAATTAATATATAACAAACAGCCTTAGTAATGAATTCATTACTAAGGCTGTTTTGGTCCGAGTGACAGGACTTGAACCTGCGGCCTCTTGACCCCCAGTCAAGCGCGCTACCACCTGCGCCACACCCGGATAACGCTTGAATAGTTTAGCACACCCAAAGAATTTTGTCAACACTATTTTTTAAAAATTATAAAAATTGTTTCGTATCTTTCTTTCATTTCGTCAAGGTTTGTAAGAATGGTTAAATCACAGAAAAGCAGCGGGCAACACATGCCAGAAAAATCAGGTGCAGCACCAACATTGCCGGCAAGCCGTAACGAAAGCGGTTATGCAATGTTTTATGGTGAAACAAATACATTCCGCAGCATCCGCCCAAAGCGCCAAAAAGCAGGCTCGACAACAATAACGTCTTTTCTGATATGCGGCGTTTTGCTCTTTTAGCTTTCCATTTATCTACTCCCATCATTAAAAAGACAATAATATTCCAAACGATTAATGCATATAAAACCAAAATAATTAATTTCATACCATTCAACTACCCATTTACTCTACTGTTTTTTAACCAATCATAACACTTCAGAACCATAGAGTCAATAAAGTTTCAAGGAAACCTTTTCATATCTTGACAAGAAATAAGAGTTATGATAAAATTTAGGAACGCTGAAAAGCGGGCCATTAGCTCAGTTGGTTAGAGCTACCGGCTCATAACCGGTTGGTCCGGGGTTCGAGTCCCTGATGGCCCACCAGAAAAAGCCGATGTAAACACATCGGCTTTTTCTAATAGAACAAAAATGGAGTTTACACAATGATTCGATTTAATAATGATTACAACCGGGGCGCACACCCTAAAATTTTAGAAGCCCTTGCCGCAAGTAACGCTGAAAGTTTTGGCGGATACGGGCTGGATCCTCTTTGCGAAAAGGCTGCCGGGCTGATCAAAGATCTGATCAATAATCCCCAAGCGGCGGTACACTTTTTAGTAGGTGGAACCCAAGCCAACTACACGGTGATTGCTGCGGCACTACGCCCCTTTCAAAGCGTAATTGCGGCAGACACCGGGCACATTCACGTGCATGAAACCGGTGCGGTGGAGCACATCGGCCACAAGATTGAGGCATTGCCGGCAGAAGACGGCAAGATCACCGCAAAACAGATTGCCGATTACGCAGAGCTTTTCCGCTCCAGCGGCATTCAGGAGCACATTACCCAACCCAAAATGGTATATCTTTCCTACCCCACCGAATTGGGAACCTTATACGCCAAGGAGGAGTTGGAAGCAATTCGTGCTGTTTGCAACGAATACAACTTATACCTCTTTATTGATGGCGCCCGGATGGGCTACGGCTTAGGTTCTCCCGCTGCCGACATTACCCTCAAGGATCTGGGACGCCTGGCAGATGCTTTTTACTTTGGAGGCACCAAATGCGGCGCCCTTTTCGGCGAAGCAGTGGTGCTCTGCAACCCTGCCTTGCAGGAAAACTTCCGTAGTTACATCAAGCAAAACGGCGGCATGCTGGCAAAGGGGTGGTTATTGGGACTGCAATTCTGTACCCTCTTTGAAAACGGCTTATATTTTGAGATCACCAAGCAAGCAGTAACCCAAGCAATGCGGATCCGGGAGGCGTTTTTATGTAAAGGAATTGAACTTTACATCGATAGCCCCACCAACCAACAGTTTGTGATTTTAGAAAACAGCCAAATGGAAAAACTTGCCCCTAAATACACCTTTGAATTCCAGGAAGAAATTGACAAAAATCGCAGTGCGGTGCGGTTTTGCACCAGTTGGAGCACCACCGATGAGGAAGTGGATGCTTTGATCGATGACATTAAGAAACTATAAAAATACTCGGCGCAGGGTATCCTACGCCGAGTATTTTTATATTATATTATTTCAAAAATTCAATTACGAAGTCCACAGTAAAATGAAGATCATTCACCTGATACTTTTCATTCATCCGCACACCGCAGGATTCACTGCCAAGCCCGCTCATTTTACCATCGATACACAGCACAGTAACATCGTTCAGGGGAACCAGTTCATGATCGTGCTTGGTGGCGGTAAGCTGCTCCTGGGTATAGCAGGAGGCATTAAAGGAGAACGGCTGATCCTGGGCGGTAACACGCAACGTTTTGGTTTCCAACCTTTCAGTGCCCCAATGGCTCATATTTTCCTGGGGCATAATAAAGGGCTCATAAGTATCCACCGACTGCTCAAAGAGGTCATAACGTTGAGCATGACGGAAATCCATATAACTACCGCCGGGACCATAGCCCAAATACCGCACTGTTTCATTATCCTTTTTGTGCAGGAACATCCGAACACCAAAGCGAGGCAGATCGGGCATTATCGGATCCTTATCTACATCCATATGAACCTTAACGGTTCCTTTGGCATCAATGTGATAGATTGCGGTAAAGGTCAGGATATTCTGCCGCATAACAGAGCCCACGCTCATATCGGCGGTAAGGACAACGCCCTCGGCGCAGGGGGTAACAGTGGTATTATAAGGGCGGAACACTGCACGGTTATAGCCGGCTTGTTCCCACTTTAAACGGATCTTACGGTCATTATCGGTGGGCGCACGCCAAATATTATATTCCATGGGACGATCCAAAAGTTGCTCTTCCCCACGTTTTAGGGTGTCGAAGATGCCACGTCGTTTAGAATACGTGTAGCAGAAGTTATTGCCGGAAACGATGATCTCATCATCGGTTTCGGTACACTCCACCCCGCCGGTAACAGGCTGATATGCCGATGCAACAAACTCTTGCAATTCCACTTCGTCAATACCCATTACATAGCCCTTTTCTGCCCAGGGCTGATCCTCGGCAAGGCGCAGGGTAAAATGAATTACACAGTGACCGGCAGGCAACACAAATTCGGGAATAGTAAATTCCACCGTTTCATGGGGAGCAACAGCAGGCAGGTCAACGCTTCCCTTCGCCACCACATTCCCCTCACAATGGACGGTATATTCCACATCGCAAAGGGCAGATACATCTGCAAAGTCCAAATAACTGCGCACAGCGAAGGTATTGCCGCTCACCCTGCTGAAGCGAGCAGGACGCATTACGTTTTTATGCTCTAAAACACCGGGAGAGGGTCGGCGATCGGGATATACCAAGCCATCCACACAGAAGTTTCCGTCGTGGGGGTATTCCCCATGGTCACCGCCATAGAGATAGCCGATCTTGCCGTCTTCGGTGGTGATCTGAATGGCGTGATCGCACCACTCCCACACAAATTCGCCCACATAGCCGGGGTGGCGGTTTACGCACTGCCAATAATCCTCCAGATCGCCGGGGCCGTTACCCATGGCATGGGAGTATTCACACTGGATAAAGGGCAGGATCTCCCCCTCCTGATTTTCTGCAACGGGGTAACAATATCCCTTTGCAAAATCCTTTACCAGATCGTTGGCAAAATACTCCTCTTCGATAGGTTCGATATTGGAGTACATTTTAGAAAAGAGATCCAGGTTGCTATAATCGGAAACATGGTCCGGCATGGTGGCATAAAAGGATTCATAATGGGTAAGGCGGGAATGATCCCGCTCCACAAAATATGCCAACTCGGCTTCCGGACCGTTGCCGTAGCCGGATTCGTTTCCTGCAGACCAGATCACAACGCAGGGGTGGTTTTTATCCCGTTCCACCATCATTTCAGCACGATCACGGAAGCTTTCGGTAAAGCGAGGATCGCAGGCCATAAGACCAAAGGGTCTTTCCTCTTTTTCCCGATCATAGATAAGGGATATGCAGCCATGGGTTTCCACATCGGCTTCGTCGATTACATAAAAGCCCATTTCATCGCAAAGATCGTAAAACACCGGCGCATTGGGATAATGGCTGGTACGGATGGCGTTAAAGTTATGCTGCTTCATCAGCACAAGATCCTGCATCATCTCTTCAACAGTCACAGCGGCGCCTCGGGTGGGAGAACTGTCGTGACGGTTTACACCTTTAAATTTAATGGCAACATCATTGAGATACAAAACGCCTTTATCCCGTTTGATCTCCCGCAGGCCAACACGGATACGAAGCACTTCCTCGGCGGTTCTGATATAAAGATGATAAAGGTAGGGATCTTCCGCATTCCAAAAATGAGCCTTTTCCAAAGAAATTTCCGGAGCGCCCTCCCCTTCTGCTAATTTCACACCGTTGACATCGGTGAGCAGATAAGAAACAGCCGTATTGCCGATCAGATCCAGCTCTGCCTTGATCTGCGCAGTTTCGGCATTAAAATCGCAGGCGGTTTTTACAAAAACATCCCGCACATGGTTTTGGGGGCGGTAAAGCAGGTAAACATCCCGGAAGATACCGCTAAAGCGGAATTTATCCTGATCTTCCAGATAGGAACCATCGCACCATTTCAGCACAATAACAGTCATGGTGTTCTTGCCATCCTGCACTAAATCGGTAAGATCGAATTCCTGGGTGCAATGGGAAACCTGGGAATAACCCACAAATTTGCCGTTCACATAGAGATACATACAGCTATCTACACCCTCAAAGTTGATGTAGGTGCGCATGCCGCCGGCTTTTACTTCAAATTCGGTTTTGTAAACGCCACAGGGATTATCGATAGGTACATAAGGCGGATCATAAGGGAAGGGATAGTTTACATTAGTATAATGGATCTGATCGTAGCCCTTCATCTGCCAGCAGGAGGGAACCTCCAGGCGGTCATAATCCGCAGGATCATTTTCCTCCCAGGGAGCATCTTTCAGATCCCGCACCGAAGGGTAGTATTTAAAATTCCATTCCCCGTTCAACAGCTGAAAACGGGAGGATGCCCGACGCAGGCATTGATCCTGCGCCTCGGCTTCGTTGGCACAGGGAATGTAATAACTGCGGTTGGGGCAGGTGCCCAAATGCAGAATAGTAGGATCTTCAAAATAATTTTTAAGAATCATAATATGCCTCCTGATTTTTATATGATAATCTTAACATAATTTTTGAAGAATAAATAGTAAATTGAAAAATTTTGACAATATAGTTATAGTTTTGCAATTCTGTAATACTTTTAAAAATTGGATTGACAATCGTGAATTTTCGTGTTATTCTTTAGTTGAACTTCAATCTCTGACGGCATGACGTGGAGTACCACGGTGAGATGAAGTTTTTTGATAGCCGACCGTCTGGGCAGTTTACCTTTGTAAACTGCCCGTTTTTTATTGTAAGGAGGTATGAACTATGAAACAATGGGAAGGATTTTCTGCAGGTGCTTGGCAACAAGAGATCAATGTGCGGAACTTTATTCAAAAGAATTATACTCCCTACGAGGGGGACGAAAGCTTTTTAGCCCCTGCCACCGAGAGAACCCAAAAAGTGCTCAAAAAATTTGAGGCACTTTTGGCAGAGGAGCAAAAAAAAGGCGGCGTATTGGATATTGATGTGGAGACCGTTAGTTCCTTAACCACCTACAAGCCCGGTTATTTAGATCAAGAAAATGAATTGATCGTTGGTTTACAAACCGACGCACCGTTAAAGCGGGGAGTCAATCCCTTTGGGGGCATCAACATGACCCGCAAGGCCTGCAAAGCCTACGGGTACACCTTATCCCCCAAAGTGGAGGAGGAATTTCAATTCCGCACCACCCACAACGACGGCGTATTCCGGGTATACAACCAAACCATTCGTGCCGCACGGCACAGCGGGATCATCACCGGCTTGCCCGATGCCTACGGCAGAGGGCGGATCATTGGTGATTACCGCCGGGTTGCTCTTTACGGGGTGGATCACCTGATCGCCTGTAAAGAAGCCGACAAAGCCGCTTTAGCTGAAACCGCCAGCGATGCCGACACCATTCGGCGGCTGGAAGAACTTTATCAGCAGATCGCATTTTTAGGTAAAATGAAGGAAATGGCAGCCATGTACGGCTACGACATCTCCGTTCCCGCCGCCAATGCCCGGGAAGCGGTGCAATGGCTGTACTTTGGTTATTTAGGTGCCATTAAAGAACAAAACGGCGCTGCCATGAGTTTGGGCAGAACCGCCACCTTTTTAGATATTTACATTCAGCGGGATCTGAATAACGGAACCTTGACCGAAGAAGGAGCCCAGGAGCTGATCGATGATTTTGTGATGAAACTACGGTGCGCCCGTCACCTGCGCACCCCCGAATACAACGACCTGTTTGCCGGAGATCCCATGTGGATCACCGAGGCGTTGGGTGGTATGGGCGACGACGGCAGAACCCTGGTAACCAAAAATACCTTCCGTTTTTTACACACCCTTTATAACTTAAATCCTTCCGCAGAGCCCAACTTAACGGTGCTGTGGTCCAAATATTTGCCGAGACCCTTTAAACTGTACTGCGCCAAGGTTTCGGAGGAAACCTGCGCCATTCAATATGAGAACGACGATGTAATGCGCCCCTGCTACGGCGACGATTACGCCATTGCCTGCTGTGTTTCTGCCATGCGGGTGGGCAAAGACATGCAGTTTTTCGGAGCCCGGGCGAACCTGGCGAAATTGCTGCTTTACAGCCTGAACGGCGGCCGTGATGAGAAAAGCGGCGAGCAGGTAGGGCCGGTACACACCCCCTATGAAGGCGAATATTTAGAGTACAACAAGGTATTGGAATTAATGGATTTCTACCGCCCCTGGCTGGCAAAAACTTATGTAACTGCCATGAACATGATCCATTACATGCACGATAAATACGCCTACGAAAAAACACAGATGGCGCTTCACGACACTGATGTACACCGCTACATGGCCTTTGGCGCTGCCGGGCTTTCGGTACTTGCCGACTCCCTTTCTGCCATCAAATATGCCAAGGTAAAGGTGGTACGGGACGAGAGCGGGTTGATTACCGACTTTATTACCGAAGGGGACTTCCCCACCTACGGTAACGACGATGACCGGGTGGATTCCATTGCCGTGCAGCAAACTGAACTTTTCTTTAGTGCATTAAAGGCAATCCCCACCTACCGAGATGCAGAGCACACCCTCTCCATTCTAACCATAACATCGAATGTGGTATACGGCAAAAAGACCGGTTCCACCCCCGATGGCAGAAAAGCAGGCGAACCCTTTGCGCCCGGTGCCAATCCTATGCACGGGCGGGAGAAAAACGGTGCTCTGGCAGCCCTCAATTCCATGGCAAAGCTTTCCTACAAAGTATGCAAGGATGGTATTTCCAACACCTTCTCTGTGGTGCCCTCTGCGCTGGGCAACACCCTTGCTGATCGGCAGAGCAATCTGGCCGGCATTATAGATGGATACTTTGGACAGGGTGCCCAGCACATCAATGTAAACGTGCTCAAGCGGGAAACTTTGCTGGATGCCCAAAAACACCCTGAAAAATACCCCAACCTGACCATTCGGGTTTCGGGATATGCCGTAAACTTCCACAAACTCTCCCCTGCCCAGCAGGCGGAAGTGATCTCCCGCACCTTCCACGAGGCAATGTGATGCACGGGTACATTCATTCCTTTGAATCCATGGGCTGTGCCGATGGGCCGGGCGTGCGGTTTGTGGTCTTTATGCAGGGTTGCCCCCTACGGTGCGTTTACTGCCACAATCCCGACACCTGGGATCCTTACGGGGGCACACCGTACACCGCCGGTGAGATCCTGCAAAAAGCGTTGCGGTACCGCCCCTATTTCGGCGAAAAGGGAGGCATTACCATTTCCGGCGGTGAGCCGCTGATGCAGGGAGCGTTTACTGCAGAACTGCTGAAAGAATGCAAAAAAGCAGGCTTACACACCGCCATAGACACATCCGGCATGGCGGGAGAAACCCACTGGGAGGAAATTTTAAAATACACTGATCTGGTGATTGCTGACTTAAAATTTGCCACTGAGGATGCTTACCGCAAAAACAGCGGCGGCTCTTTGGATAAACTGCTTCGTTTTTTAAGAAAAACGGAGGAGGCAAAAATTCCGCTGTGGATCCGCCATGTGGTGGTGCCCGGTTTAACGGATACCGATCTTGCGGAAATTCAAAAGATCGCAAAACAATTTTCCAATGTGGAAAAAATTGAACTTTTACCCTTTCGTAAAATATGCATGACCAAATACCGGGAGTTGAAGATCCCCTTCCCTTTGGAAGATACCCCGGAATGCGACAGCGCATTATTAGAAAGGCTAAATAAAACACTTTCCGAAAAATAATAACAGAGCCCGGCAATAGCCGGGCTCTGTTATTATTTTATTGATCAACCTTCGCCGATCACGCCAAGATAAAAGCGCATAAGAACCTGCGCAGTTTGTGCACGGGTGGCATTTTCCATGGGATTAAGGCGCCCCTTTTCATCCCCAATAAACAAGCCGTTACCGGCAACCCATTTTACAGCGTCTTTTGCCCATGCGGCAACCTTTTTCTGATCCTTAAATTTGCCTATAGGCGTATCGTATTGAATATCTGCTTCAGCAATACCAAGCACCTCTAAAAAACGATACATCATCACGATCATTTCTTGCCGGGTAATGTTGTTTTCGCCACGGTATTTACCATCTTCATAACCGGTAATAACGCCCATTGCCGCCAAAAAGCGCACCTGACGCTCGTAAAAACGCCCTTTTACGTCGCCAAGCTTCGGCATCTCTTTAACGCCACTTTCTGCCTGTATTTCTTTCAGCACCTCTTTAAATTCTTTGTCGCTGAGTGCTTCAAATAAATTATCGGTCAAAATCCCACGCACCAACGTCATGGCAAATTCACCCCGGGTAATTGCATCATCGGGGCGGAAGTTTCCGGCATCGTCGCCAATGAAAATGCCATTTTGATAGTTGAAGAGAACCGCTTCGTAATACCAAGCATCTTTATCTTTTACATCGTTGAAAACGTTTTTGATCTTCTTCTTACAAATATCACAAACCTTATCATTTTTTGCATCTTCGTGATAGCCGTTAAGACCGTACTCCCCGCAAGGGCATACTTTCCAATGGGCAACCTTATCGGCTTGCCAATCACCAAAGAAGTGCTCCACATTATAAGAAACTTCAACGGTGCGAATGGAGCCGTATTCATTGGTGATCACGCAGTGATACATATCACCGTTGCTATAGCAATCATACCATTGATCTTCCACATAGTTGGATCGAACAGTCAGTTTTGATGTGGTAGTTCCTTCATAGCCATCCAGATCTTCCAATTTTTGGTTATAATAATACCATTGATAGGTAAGATTATCTCCGATGATCCCAACAAAAAACACCGCATCTTCCCCATTTTTGATATAGGCATTTTCCGGCTGATCGAGGATCTCGGGAGCACCGGGCACCAAACCGGCGGAGCACTCGTCGCATTTTTGGTTCCCATTGACATCAATATGAGCATATTCCCCGTAGGATGCTCCGCACACGCATTTCTTACCATGGGTATGGGCGTTGGTG
This sequence comes from Eubacteriales bacterium, assembly GCA_045538295.1. GTDB lineage: Bacteria > Bacillota > Clostridia > Oscillospirales > QAKW01 > QAKW01. Next base: position 1,141 of record JAZSRD010000012.1, on the reverse strand, counting down.
AAGCTCCCATCCTCAATAGGGGCAACCTCTACATATGTACTATCTGAAACAGAACCTGCAGCATTACGAACCTCGCACACATAGGTTTTTGCTTGCGCACATGTGGCTTGGATCGTTAATGTATTGGTGGTAGTTCCGCTATAAACAGCGTCATCCGAAAGGAGTTGATTACTACCATTTTCAGAATAGATATACCACTGATAAGTAAGGTTTTTTCCTGATACTTTCAGGCTTAAAACTACTTCTTCGCCGCAACCCACAGAAACAGGTTCTAAATATTCCGTGATCACAGGATCTGTTTCTGCGGCAAAGGCGGAAACAGGCAACATCCCCATTAGCATACAAACTGCCAACAAGGCGGTTACAATTCTAAAGGCTCTTTTTTTCATGGAAATTTCCTCCTTTATTGTTTTATATTATTTTACCATAGATCCTAATATTTTACAAGATAGATCCTACTTCGGTTTTTAAAAAAATTTTTCTTGGAAAAATAAAGAAAATTTGATATACTATAAATAGAAAAAGCAAATACATCAAAAGGAGGAATGATGATGGCTGTAATTCATTTAAACAAAGATAATTTTGAGCAAGAAGTTTTACAAGGGGACAAGCCGGTATTGATCGACTTTTTTGCCACCTGGTGCGGTCCTTGTAAAATGCTATCTCCCATTATTGATCAGTTGGCAGACGAAGTGACCCACGCTAAGATTTGCAAGGTAGATGTGGATAAGGAGAGCGGCCTTGCCGCCCAATTCGGTGTGCAAAGCATTCCTACGCTGGTTTTAATCAAGAATGGTCAGGTTGCCGGAAAGATCGTGGGAGCACGCTCTAAAAAAGGTTTACTGGAATTTATTAATTCATAAATAAGGGGCTGTAAAAAAAGTCCGAACCGCAAAAGGCAAGAAAAAACAGGAACTTTTAACAGCATTCCTTCGTAACAAAATTAAAAAGGAAGAAAAAATATTGCCGAGAGGCAATATTTTTTCTTTTTATAGTGCCTTTTGCTACCTCCAAATCGAGCCACTCAGCGTGCGTCAAAGCCAATGGAGGCCGCTACATTTTGCTTGATGCAAAAAATCCGCTCATTCCATTGTCTTTTCCTTTTCCCCAAAAAATGTAATCATTTTATGGGGACCCCGAT
>JAZSRD010000073.1:0-15260 GCA_045538295.1 Eubacteriales bacterium | reverse complement strand
AAGATATTCCATCACAAAGATAAACAAAATCTTTATGATAAAATTCAAATGCTTTCCGGAATGAAAGCGGCGACTATTCAAGAGATAGTGCAATTTGCAAATGAATCAAAGATTTGTGTTATAGATGATAAGCTCAAACAGTTTGCTACTGATCATGAAGAACTCTACGCACAAGTTATGAACATTAAATACAGCGAGCTTGTTAATCTGTATGAGTATGTTAACAAGCACTCTCCGTATTCTACTCAACACGGAATTAAGGGCGCAGAATTTAATGATGTATTTGTAATACTGGATAACGGCAACTGGAACAATTATAACTATGAACAATTGCTCGGAACAGTTAGAAACCAAAATACTTATGACCGAACACATAAGCTGTTTTACGTAAGTTGCTCAAGAGCGAAAAGAAACTTAGTTGTTTATTGTCCAAACTTTAAAGAAAGCATGCGAGCAAAAACAGAAGAATGGTTTGGTAAAAATAATATGTTTTTAATTTCATGATTTTGATTTTTGTATAATAATAGCTTAAAAGAGGAAACTATGCCATTAGAAATTGTAAGAAACGATATAACTAAATTGACGGTGGATGCCATTGTTAATGCGGCTAATGAATCGCTTTTGGGTGGTGGCGGTGTTGACGGTGCGATTCACTATGCCGCAGGGCCGGAGTTGCTTGCTGAATGCAAAACTCTCGGTGGTTGCAAGACTGGTAAGGCAAAGATTACCGGCGGATATAATTTGCCGGCGAAATATGTTATACATACGGTTGGCCCCATTTATGAGGATGGTAAACACGGTGAAAAGGCGTTGCTTAAATCCTGCTATCGTGAGTCTTTGGCTCTGGCGAAAGCGTACAACTGCGAAACGGTGGCGTTTCCGCTTATCTCATCAGGTGTATACGGATACCCGAAAGACCAGGCGTAAAAGGTTGCTATTGATATTATTAGTGCCTTTCTGCTCGAAAATGAGATGAAGGTCTATATCGTCATATTCGATAAGGCGGCATACAAAATCAGCGAAAAGTTATTCTCCGATATCGCCGAATACATTGACGATAATTATGTGGACGAGCACACCGATTATCGCCGTGAACGCATGCGAATGAATATGCCTATGCAGGCATCGATCGGTGTGTTTGAAGCAGATCTGTGCGAATGCAAGGCTATGATGCCGGAGGATGATCTTGATTCAAAACTCAAGCAGATTGACGAGAGTTTTTCGCAGATGCTTCTTCGTAAGATTGATGAGAAAGGTATGACCGACGCTGAGTGCTATAAGAAGGCGAACATTGATCGTAAGTTGTTCTCTAAAATTCGTAGCGACGTGCATTATAAGCCGAGCAAACCCACTGCAATCGCGTTTGCTATCTCGCTTGAACTTTCTCTCGACGAAACGGAAGACATGCTTAAAAAGGCTGGCTTTGCCCTTTCTCATAGCAATAAATTCGATATTATCATCGAATACTTTATCAGCAAAGGCAACTACAATGTTTTCGAAATCAACGAAGCGCTGTTTGCTTTTGATCAAAGTTTGTTAGGAGCGTAAGATGTGAAGAGAATTAAAATAACCGTCATACGAAAAGCACGGTATGATGATTTAATTGAAAAGTATGAAAACCCGATAGAGCACGCTTGTGACTTACAGGAAGGTCAGGTGTTCATCTGTGAGGGATGGCAAAAGCCTGACGGATTTTGCGACAGTGCGTGGAATAGTGTTTCGCCGTTTGTAATGACATTGGCTCACGGTGGCGAGGATTTCTATGACGGATGGATGAAGAATCCAAAATCTGCAATGATTTCCTGCAATGACGGTTTCCGTCCCGTAAGTTTTTTAATTGAAGTTGTTGAATAAGGAGATTGCTATGTTAAAATTTATCTGTTACCCAAAATGCACCACTTGCCAAAGAGCAAATAAGTGGTTGGATGATATTAAATTGATTACGAACTCAGAGATATTAAGCTTGATAATCCCTCACTTGAAGAGTTAACTGACTGGTATAACAAAAGTGGATTACCGATAAAGAAGTTCTTTAATACAAGCGGTCTGCTTTATAAATCATTAGACCTTAAAAACAAATTACCCGAAATGAGCGAGGATGAAATGCTAAAACTCCTCGCAACCGACGGTATGCTTGTTAAGCGACCGTTACTCATCGGTGATGATTTCGTGCTTGTTGGGTTTAAAGAAGCTGAGTGGGAAGAGAATATTTTAGGTGGGAAATAAGAATGAATTCATTAGTTTTAGCACTTACAAAAATAGGTGATTTATTACTTGAAAATAAAATTTCAGAAAATGCACTCGGACAATCAATTGAGGGAATATCTTTGCGTATTCCGGAATATCAGCGTCCGTATAAATGGAGTGCAAAAAATGTTAATCAACTTTTTGATGATATTATGTATGCTCAGAATAACAACAAGGAAGTTTATCGTGTAGGAACCCTTATTCTACACAAGACCTCTAATGAAGAAGGCAATGTAGTATATGATATAGTTGATGGACAACAGCGTACTATTACATTTTCTCTGTTGTTATCTGCATTTGGCGAGGATAATATCGACTTCCTTTCTCAAGAATTGGGTGCAAATCCATATAGTAAATTTAATGTGACTAATAATTATCGCACATTATCAAGACGAATCGACACCCTGAAGTCCGATATTAAACATACAGATAAGGCTAAAGAAATTTTTGATTATATTAAAAACAATTGCGAGTTAATTGTTGTGATTACAGACGATGTTTCGGAAGCATTTCAATTTTTCGATTCTCAAAATGCTCGTGGAAAAAAATTGTATCCTCATGATTTGCTTAAAGCATATCATCTGAGAGAAATGAATGATGTTGATTCCTATGAAACTGAAAAAATAGTAAAAATATGGGAAGACTTAGATCAAAAACAATTATCATCTCTGTTTGCGGATTATTTATACCGCATAAAAGAATGGGTTAAGGGAAATAAATCTACTGATTTAGATGAGAAAAACATTGAACTCTTTAAAGGTGTAACAGGTAATGATAATTTTCCATACGCCCAATTTTTTAAGGGCGCATTCGCATATGCTGATAACATTAATCATTCCAACTTACCATTTGTTACGGGTATGCATAAGCTTAGCCCTTTTCAATTAGACACACCTATTGTTGCAGGAAAACCTTTTTTTGAATATGCAAAGCATTATTTTGATATATTGGCAGATATCCGAAATAATGATAAATACGAAGGTTATTTTATTAATGATAATGAGATTATTAAAACGCTTAATTTGCCTAAATACAAAAATGGTGTAGGAAATCGTATCTGTAGATTGTTATTAGACACATCAATATTGCTTTATGTTGATAGATTCTGCCCTGAAAAACCGAGTAAAGCAGATATAGAAATGTTAGACCAGTTTGTGATTTTTGCGTTTGCATGGGCGTATTCGTTGCGTGCACAATATTATAATGTTGGTTGGTTAGTGGCTCAAAATTATATAATGGGTAGCAGTATGAAAGAAGTTGTAAACTCGTTTAATATTTATAAAACAATTACTGAGGCTGATTCGCCAATAACTCTTTTAAGTGTGCTTGCAGATAATATTCTGCCTTTGCCAAATAATATGGTTGTGGCGAATACCGATGGTTTAGACGAAGTTGATGAAAATAATGTTCATCAGAATTATCTTTACTTTTTAAGATTACATAAGTTCTGGAGGGATAGCAATGTCAAATAAAGTATTACCTCTAAAAGAAATATCGATTGCCGAGTTGTATAACAGTAGTAATAAAACTATATACGAAGTGCCGATATATCAGAGAAACTACGCGTGGGGAAAAGAGGAAATCACCACATTGATACAAGATACCTATGACGCATATAATAGTTCTCTCAATAAAATAGATGCACCTATTTATTTTATTGGCACTTTAGTAACATTTCATAAAGGCGATAATGTATATGAGGTTATAGATGGGCAACAAAGGCTCACAACAATTAACCTTATTTTGCACGCACTTAATGTTAGTGTGGGAAACAAATTAGCATATACAGCAAGAAAAAAATCAAATGATACTATACTTAGCATACCTAGATTTGATATTGATGAAAAAGATACAGGTATAGTAAATGGTTTTAAATATGCAAAAAACGCAATTGAAGAAATTGTTCCGGATGAAAAAGATCTAGAAAAATTTAAAAAGTTTTTTCAAGAAAAAGTACATATCATCCATTATCAAGTCCCTAAAGATATAGACCTTAATCATTATTTTGAAATAATGAATTCACGTGGCGAACAACTTGAAAAACATGAAATCATAAAGGCTCGTTTAATGAACGCCTTAAAAGACCAAGAAGAAAAATCAAAATTCAATGCAATTTGGGAAAATTGTAGTGACATGGGTGTTTATATTCAATACAAGTACAGAGAAAAGGATATTTTTGGGGAAAATTTATGTAATTTTGAAATCAAAGATTTTTCGGAATTGCCCAGTGTAAACAGACATAATGAAGACTATGTTTCGATACGGGAATTGATAAATAACGAGGAAAACTTTAATCTTGTTAAACCAGAAACATCTGAAGATAAGCCAGATACCTTCCAACCTATTATTGATTTCCCTAACTTTTTATTAATTGTTTTAAAACTAACATTATTAAAAGGAAAATGGTCATTTAATCCGTTGCAATTTAACCTTGACGATAAGGAACTTCTTAAAGAATTTGCTGGTTATGAAGATGATGATAACTTTGTTAAAACATTCGGATTTAATTTGTTAAAGGCAAAGTATTTATTAGATAATTATGTTGTTCACCATTCAAAAGAAGATGATACAATCGATAATAATCCTTGGAAGTTACAATATTGGCAAAAGGATAGCCAGAAAAATAATAAAAAAGGATATTTAAAAAATCTAAGTTCTAATTTGTCGTTGCAGCAAAAGTTATTACAGCTTCTTTCAATGTTTGAAGTATCTTTTACGCCAAGACAAAGAAAAAACTATTTGTTTTATTGCCTTGTGTATTTGTTCGACCAATACGACGGAGAACGTACCGATGATGAGATCTTACCTGGTTATGCAAAATTTATTGAAGATTTAGCCGACAAATATTTTTATGATGTATATCTTATTGAAGATAAACTTAACAACATTAATGTGCCTAAGCCAGGTAGTTTTGATGAATCAATATTAAAAGATAATAAATTAAATCTTGTCATCGATAAAAAATCCCAAGAAGATTTTAATGCAATTTACGGAGATGGTAGCAAGAAAACAAAAGGAATACCTTTATTTGTATTTAATTATCTGGACTATAAAATCTGGAAAGGTTATTCTAAAACTCTAAGAAGTGCTAAGTACAAAGAAGGTAGTAGAGAACGAAATGAGTTTTTTGAAAAACTTGGTTGCTTGGATTTCGGTTTAAATGTTTTTGAACAGTTCTATTTTTCAAGAACACGTAGAAGTCTTGAACATTATTATCCACAAGCTAATCTTGATGAGAATATTACTGAAAGCCAAATTAATTGTTTTGGCAACTTTGCGATGATTGGTAGTGAGGCAAACAGTTCCGGTTCAAACTGGAGTCCGAGGACTAAATTGAATCATTATCTTGATACTTCGGGCAAGATAAAACAAATTAGTGTCGCTTCACTAAAGTTTATGATTATGATGCAAATTTGCAAAAATAAAAACGATTGGACATTTGAAGAAATCAAACAACATCACAACCAAATGTTGAAAGTTTTATTTAATGGTTTTTAGGCAGCGAAAGAAAAGTCGCTTTCTATGCGACCTAACCTCTCTTTTGTTGGTGTAGAATGAGTACATCAAATGAAAGAGAGGTTTTCTATTATGAAAAACAAAGAAAAAACCATCAAGGATTGCGGCGGCATTCAGCCGGAAAAGTTGATTGCTCCAAACAACGTAACCGAACTTGTATTTATCTTGGACAGAAGCGGATCCATGTCGGGCCTGGAGAGCGATACCATTGGCGGGTTCAACTCCATGATCGAAAAACAGAAAAAGCAGGACGGCGAATGCTATGTGTCTACCGTTCTCTTTGATGATGAGAGTGAAGTTTTGCACGACCGCGTAAAGCTGGGCGATATTCCGAAGATGACTAACAGAGATTACACGGTCAGAGGTTGCACTGCCCTCATTGATGCGATTGGTGGTGCCATCCATCACATTGGTAACATTCACAAGTACGCTCGACCCGAAGACGTGCCGGAGCATACGATGTTTGTTATCACAACCGACGGGCAGGAAAACGCTAGTCATCGCTACAACAGTGAGCAAGTGAAAAAGATGATTGAGCGCCAAAAGGAAAAATACGGTTGGGAGTTTCTCTTTATCGGTGCGAACATTGATGCGGTTGAAACGGCAGCTCGGTATGGTATCGATAAGGATCGTGCGGTAAACTACAACGCGGACGGGAAAGGCACTCACATTTTGTATGAGTCGGTTGCAAAAGCGGTATGTAATGTCCGTGCAAGCGCACCGCTCAGTGCGGATTGGAGCGAAGAAATCAATGCTGACTATCAGCGTCGCGGAAAGAAAAATAAATAAGCGTTAACTCTGCGTTCTCGGTTTTCGTCGACCGCTCCGAGCAGTAACGACGAAACCGTCGTACTCGAGACACGGCAGTCCCCAAAGCCTATCGCGGCTTTGGGCCTGCCCCAACGTAACCGCACGCTACTTTGCAGCGCCCGGTTCGACCTGCAGTATCGGCACAAAACAAAAAGCACACCTTTCGGTGTGCCTTTTTGTTTTGGTGGAGATAAGCGGGACCGAACCGCTGACCTCTTGAATGCCATTCAAGCGCTCTCCCAGCTGAGCTATACCCCCATATTAGGTTTTGTTCCTGCGGAACGCTTGATTATTATAGCAAAGGGCTTTTGATTTGTCAATCCTTTTTTAGAAAAAAGATTTCGTTTACACGATTCTATTCTGGGGTTCTCCTTTATAGTAAGCGGCAATATTTTGGGCGATCATCTGCACACAGCGGGCACGGGATTCGGCGGAGCCCCACGCCATATGGGGGGTTAAGCACAGATTCGGCAGGTGGCGCAAGGCGTAAAAGGGGTGTTCTTCCCCAAAGGGTTCTTTGGTATACACATCTACCCCCAGTCCTCCTAAATGCCCCCGCTGCAATGCATCGGCAAGGGCTTGCTCATCGGCAACAGCGCCCCGGGCAGTATTGATCACGATTGCGCCTTTCTTCATCGCGTTGATCCGTTCCCTACTCAACAGATTGCGGGTTTCCTCCGTAAGAGGCAGGTGGAGGGAGATAATATCGCAGGTCTTACAAAGGGTATCTATATCCGCCAAGGGGAACTCCCCTTGCTGCCGCCGGCGGCAAACCAGCACACGGCACCCCATTGCCCGGGCAATCTCTGCCACACGGGTGCCGATACTTCCCCCGCCAACCACGCCCCAGGTCATGGAAGCAAGGTCGTGGTAGACCGGCTCCAGCCGATTGGCAACGCCGGAGCGGGTATAGGCGCCGGAATGCACAAAATCCCGATATTCCGTAAGGTGGGTGGCAAGGGATAACGCCATTGCCACGGTAAGCTGTGCCACACTATGGGTGGAGTAGCCCGGTACATTGCAAAGGGCGATCCCCTGCTCTTTACAATAGGCGGTATCGATATTATCGTAGCCGGTGGCAGCTACACAGATCAACTTTACCCGACTGCCCTTTAAATTATCTTTATGGAGCTTCACTTTATTTAAAATAACCACATCTGCATGGGCAACCCGCTCTGCCACCTGCTCCGGCAGGGTGTTGGCATACACGGCGGCTTCTCCCAAATTGCAGATCGGAGAAAGGTCAATATCATTCCCCAAGGTTGCTTGGTCTAAAATAACGAGTTTCATAACGCACCTCCTTTTTTCATTATATAAAAATCTTTTACAGAAGTCAATTTGCTTGCCAATTGCTGCCTGATTTGCTATAATTAAGAAAAAACATTTACAGAGAGGACACAACATGGATACAAGCACATTAAAAGCACTGCTGGCCGATATGTCGCTGGACGAAAAGATCGGTCAGTTGATGCAGGTAAACACTAATATTTTTGTGGCAACAAAAGCCGAGATCACCGGACCTCTTTCCAAAATGGGCATTGAGGAAGCAGCATTGAAATACATCGGCAGTACCCTAAACTTTCATGGCGCCGCCGAAATGATCCAGGTGCAAAAAGAGCACCTGGAAAAGGATCCTCACAAGATCCCCATGCTGTTTATGATGGATGTGATCCATGGATTCCGTACCATCTTCCCCATTCCTTTGGGCATGGGCTGCTCCTTTGATCCGGAACTGGTAAAAGAATGCACCCGCATGGCAGCCAAAGAGGCAGCCGCCGGCGGCGTGCAGGTAACCTTTACCCCCATGGTAGACTATGTGCGGGATGCTCGCTGGGGGCGTGTAATGGAAACCTGCGGAGAAGATCCTTACCTGAATGGGGTGATGGGTGCCGCCCAGGTACAGGCATTCCAGGGTGACGATCTTTCCAACAATGAAAACATTGCCACCTGTGTAAAACACTTTGCCGCCTACGGCGGTGCCGAAGCAGGCAAAGACTACAATACCGTGGAGATTTCCGAACGGCTGCTACGGGAATGCTATCTGCCCGCCTATAAGGCTTGCATTGATGCCGGTGCCACCATGCTGATGCCCTCTTTCAACTCCCTGAACGGTGTTCCCTCCACCGTAAATCCCTGGTTGATGCAGCAGGTACTGCGGAAAGAATGGGGCTTCAACGGCGTTGTGATCACCGACTATAACGCTATTGGGGAGTTGCTCACGCACGGGATCACCGATAACATGAAAGATGCCGCACGCATGGCCTTTGAAAACGGCAATGATATTGAAATGGTTTCCACTTCCTACGGCCAACACCTAAAGGAGCTGATCCAGGAGGGTGTTTTCTCCGAGGCACAATTGGATGAATCGGTACTGCGGATCCTGGAACTGAAAAATACCCTGGGTCTTTTTGAAGATCCCTACCACGGAGCATCCGTAGAAAAGGAACAGCAGATCTGCCTTAATCCGGAACACCGTGCCATTGCTCGCAAAGCCGCAGAGCAATCAGCCGTATTACTGAAGAACGAGGGTGTTTTACCCTTTGATGAAAATGTTAAGAAAATTGCCTTGATCGGTCCCTTTGCCGACGAAAAAGCCATTAAGGGCTTTTGGGCATGTTGCGGCGAAGATCAGGATTGTGTAACTGTAAAAGAGGGAATTGCCGCCCTGCTTCCCCATGCAGAGATCACCGTGGTAAAGGGTTGCGGTAATCAGTGGAACGACACAGATACCTCCGGCATTGCTCCGGCAGTGGAAGCCGCCAAGGCCGCCGAGATCGTGATTCTTTGCGTGGGCGAGCCCCAAAACTACAGTGGTGAAGGCAACAGCCGTGCCGACCTTTCCCTGCCCGGAGTACAAACCGAATTGGCAAAGGCTGTGCTGGCCGCCAACCAAAATGCTGCCGTTCTGCTCTTTAACGGCCGCCCCTTGGTGCTGACTGAATTGGAAAAATCCGCCCCTGCCATTTTAGATCTTTGGTTCCCCGGAACCGAGGGAGGAAGTGCCGCCGCCAACCTGGTGTTTGGCAAAGCCAACCCCTGCGGCAAGGTTACCATGTCCTTCCCCAAAGCAGTGGGTCAGTGTCCCATCTATTATAACCATCCCATGACCGGACGCCCCAAACGCAAACCGGAGGAGGTGCACCAACCCTATGCTTCCAACTATATTGGGTGCGGCAACCTGCCCCTATATTCCTTTGGTCACGGGCTTTCCTACACCGCCTTTACCTATGAGAGCATGACCCTTGATAAAAAAGAGATCACCGCCAACGATACCATTACCGTAAACATTACCGTTGCTAATACCGGAGACCGCACCGGCAAAGAAACGGTACAGTTGTACCTGCGGGATCTTTATGCCTCCGCAGTACCGCCCGTTCAAAAACTGATCGCCTTTGAAAAGGTTGAATTGGCACCCGGGGAGAAAAAGACCGTTACCTTTAAGGTCACCGAGCCCATGCTGCGGTTCTGGAATGGTGCTTGCGAGTTTATTTCCGAGCCGGGAGATTTTGATCTGTTTGTGGGCTATGCCGATCACCCCGCCATTACCGAAAGATTTAAACTGATTTAACAAAAAAAGACTGAAAAACGGAGACACTTCGTATAGAAGTTGTCTCCGTTTTTTACACAAGAATAAAATGAAACTTTCCAAATAATAAGTCAATATCGTTGTGGCTCTTCCTTACGGAGGGTGTGCCCTTTAACTTTCATTTTCTACTTCCTCCGAAAAAATCCGCCCTTGGGCGGATTTTTATCTATTCAGATATGCCGTGACCTCCTTTAACCGCTGTGAAACGGCTGTATCATCCCTCACAGGGATTTGATCGGTTTTTAAACTGATTGCCCGGGGGATCTCCCCCACAACACCCATTTGCTTTAGTAGTAGCACAGCTGTGTCATAGGCACACTCTCCCCCGCCGGAGCCTCCGCCAGTAAGGAGCACTGCTCCCTTTTTAGATTTAAATGATACCGGCTCCTTTCGAAAATATGCAGCGCTGAAATAAGCCTGCAGGCGGCTCATTGCCGAAAGCACCGGACCCGGCAGGGTGCCAAACCAAACGGGCGATGCCAGCAAGATCCGATCACTCGTTTCAATATCCTTATAAAGTTTTTGCATATCGTCCTGCACACAACAGCCCGCATGGGTGCGGCAATACCGGCAATCACTGCAAGGGGCGATCTTTGCCCCAAACAGATCCCACCGCACCGCTTCACCCTGCAGGTGCAGCTGTTGCAATAAAGCAGCGGTCTCCCCGTTTTTACGGGGAGAACCGAACAAGATCAATGTTTTCATCAGTTATCCAAAAAGTCTTTCAGTTTACGGCTGCGGCTGGGATGGCGCAATTTCCGCAGGGCTTTGGATTCGATCTGGCGAATACGCTCTCGGGTAACGTTAAATTCTTTGCCCACCTCTTCCAAAGTACGCTGACGTCCGTCCCGCAGGCCAAAACGCAATTCCAGCACTTTAGCCTCCCGGGGGGTAAGGGTAGAGAGCACTTCCACCAACTGCTCCCGCAGCATGATCTGGGAAGTGGCTTCCACCGGGGCAGGAATATCATCGTCGGGAATAAAATCGCCCAGGTGGCTATCCTCTTCCTCACCGATGGGGGTTTCCAGGGAAACGGGGTCCAGGGCGATCTTCAAAATTTCCCGCACCTTTTCCTCCGGCTGATTGATCTCCCGCGCGATCTCCTCGCTGGTGGGGTCACGACCCAGCTCCTGCACCAACTGGCGGGATACCCGCATAACCCGATTGATGGTTTCCACCATGTGCACCGGAATACGAATGGTTCTTGCCTGGTCGGCAATGGCACGGGTGATCGCCTGGCGGATCCACCAAGTGGCATAGGTAGAGAATTTATAGCCCTTTTCATAATCGAATTTTTCAACGGCTTTGATCAAGCCCAGGTTGCCCTCCTGGATCAGATCCAAAAAGTGCATACCACGGCCCACATACCGCTTGGCAATCGATACCACCAACCGCAGGTTTGCCTCGGAAAGCCGTTGCTTTGCCCGCTCACCGGCGGCGATCTCTTTATTATAAAACTCTATTTCTTCGGCAGAAAATTCATCGGGCAGCGTTTCAAAATCCAACTGCTCCTCTTCCAAAACCTCGCCGCCTTCCTTTTTTACATTCATCAGGCGCAGCATTTTTTCCGCCTCGCTGCCCCGCAGCATCCGTTTGGCAAGCTCGATCTCCTCTTCCCCGCTCAACAAGGGCACCTTACCGATCTCTTTCAGGTAAACCTTTACCGGATCGTCTACCAAGGTGTGTTCCTCGGCAGGCACGGTGCCGTTTTCTTCATCTTTTTGCTCCACGATCTGCACGATATTGGTAATATCTTCCATATCGTCTACCGAGTCCTCAATGATCTCGATCCCTTGCTCTTCCAGCATATCGTAAAGTTTTTCGATCTGTTCGGGATCCAGGGCAACCTCGTCTAAAATGTCCATGATCTCCCGGTTGGTCAGGGTGCCTTTGCTTTTACCCAGTTCCAGTAATTCTTTGTAAAATGCCTTTTTTTCAATATTCATCCTTAAATCTCCTTGTTTAACCGACGCATCAGTTCCTCTGCCGAAAGGGTGCCGGCATCGATCTGCTTGTCGCCTTCACTTTTTAATATTTTTACACATTCCTCAAACTGCTCCTTTGGCTCCCCGTGCAGAATAGGTGTGTTAATAAAAAACGAAATTCTTGCCATTTCCTTATCGTCAAAGGCTTTGGCAAATACCGGCATTGCCGCATCGGGCGCTTCCCGAAATTCATTTAAAACAAATTCGTAGACCCGCCGGTTAAAGCCGGTGATGAACCGATCCGGCGGCAGTTCTTTTTCCGCCTGCTGCCACAGATCCGGGTGGCGAACCAAAATCGCCAGCAGCATCTCCTCTGCCCGGGCGGCACGAGGTGCCCTTGCCCGATCGGGGTTGACACGATCATAGGTGCCCCGCAGTTCCTGCTCCCCGTTGCGGATCTCTTTGCGCCGTTCCGAGGAACGCTTACGCTTATGAACCTTTTCTACCTCACTGCGTACCGCATCCGAGGCAATGCCCAGTTCCTTACTGAGTTTCAGCACATAAATGTCCCGCTCCACAGCACTTTCAATGGTTGCCAGCAAGGCTACCGCCTGCCGCTGGTATTCCACCTTCATGGCAGTATCGTTCAAGTCCAGCCCGGCTTTGAGTTTTTCCAGCTGGAATTCCATGGGTGTTTTAGAGCTTTTTATCAGCAGAGCGAACCGCTCTTTACCGTAGGTTTTAATAAATTCGTCCGGGTCCTTGGCACCCTGCATCTGCAACACCCGCACCGGGATCCCCTGCTCCTGTAAAAAGCGGATGGCTTTATCGGTGGCTTTAAGGCCTGCGGAATCGTTATCAAACGCCACTACCACATTTTTGGCATATTTCGCCAAGATCCGTGCCTGCTCCTTGGTAAAGGCAGTACCCAACGGTGCCACTGCGCCGATAAATCCCGCTTGGGAAAGGGAAACCACATCCAGGTTGCCCTCGCACAAGATCAAGGTGCCCTCCGGCTCATTTTTTGCCAGATGCAAACCAAACACACAGTTGCCCTTGGTATAGATCTCTGTTTCCGGTGAGTTGAGGTATTTGGGTTGTCCATCTCCCAGAATACGCCCGGAAAAGGCAACCACATTTCCCCGAAGATCGAACACCGGGAACATTACCCGGTTGCGGAACTTATCATAAGTATTCCCTTTTTCGCTCTTTGCCAGCAAACCGGCCGCCAGCATTTCTTCCCAGGAAAAACCCTTTTGCTTTAAATGATCCTTCAGTGCGGAAAAAGAATCGGGGGCATAGCCCAGCCCGTAACGCACAATAGACTCTTTGCTGATCCCCCGGTTCAAAAGATAATCCAAACCGGCTTTGCCGGCGGTGCTTACCAGGTTTTGGTAAAAGAACCGGGCGGCAAGCTTGTGCATTTCATACATCCGCTCCCGACGGTTACGCTGAAAGCTGGCGTTGCGGCTTTCCTCCTCCGGCAATGCCATGCCGGAGCGTTCAGCCAGGTAACGCACCGCCTCCATATAGTCGAGATTTTGATATTTCATCACAAAAGTGATCACATCGCCGCCGGCGCCGCAACCAAAGCAATAATAGGATGCAGTTTCCTCAAAAACCGTAAACGACGGCGTTTTTTCCCCGTGGAATGGGCAAAGACCGGTGTGGCGGGTACCGTTGCGCTTTAATTGCACGGCGGGAGCGATCACGTCCACAATATTATTGCGGCCTTTCAGCTCCGCCAGAAAGCGGCTGTCCAACGCCATTAAAATTCCCATCCTTTCGGTAAGTATATTTCTTTATATAAATTCACAACATAAGTATCGGTCATCCCTGCTAAATAATCCAATACCGCCCGTTCGATCCCCTCTTCTTGGATCACCGGCAAAAATTCTGCCGGGATCTGCTCCGGATTTTCCAAGAAGTGGCGAAACAGACGCTGCATCAGTCGCTCAGCTTTTGCCTCTTCGGTTTTGGCTTTGGAGCCGGTATACACCTTTTCAAACATAAAGGCACGCAGGGTGTCCATGGCATTTCCCACCTGGGGATCAATGGTGATTCCCGGGCAAAGGGAAACCTGATCGTTGTTCAGGCTGTGATCCACGACCCCCAGCACCAGGGTGTTGATCCGATCCCCATGGCTGTGCCCCAGCACTGCCGTAACGGCTTCCGGCAGATCCTGCTCCCGAATAATGCCGCCCCGCAGGGCATCGTCAATATTATGGTTGATATAAGCAATGCGGTCGGAAAGGCGCACCACCTGCCCCTCAAAGGTATCGGGGAGTTTGTCCCCCGTGTGGCCTGCCATGCCGTCCAGCACCTCGTAGGTAAGGTTCAGCCGCTCCAGTTTTGCCGCCACCCGGGCGCTTTGCTCATTGTGGCGAAAGGGAATGGAGGATACGGCATCCAACGCCCGCTCCCCTGCATGACCAAAGGGGGTATGGCCCAGATCGTGCCCTAAAGCAATGGCTTCGGTAAGATCTTCGTTTAGCCCCAATCCCCGGGCAATGGTGCGGGAAATTTGGGAGACCTCCAGGGTATGAGTCAACCGGGTACGGTAATGATCCCCCGTCGGACTTAAAAACACCTGGGTTTTATGCTTCAACCGCCGGAAGGCTTTGGAATGGATGATCCGATCCCGATCCCGGCTAAAGCAGGTGCGCAAAGGGCAGGGCTCCACTTGCTCTGCACGCCCCCGGCTATTGCGGGAAAGGCAGGCGAAAGAGGAAAGCTGCCTTGCTTCATATTCTTCTTGCTGTTCACGAAAGTTCATCTTTTTTTCCTCCTAATTATTTATACAAGAATTCAGACAAAATACCTTTATTTTTTTCAAAAATTCTTGTCCTTTTCCCGGGAAGTAACTATAATGTGAAAATGATCGATCATCGTGGAGGGGAAAAGTGTGAAAATTTACGATATTTTAGTGCAGATTATCGGAATCATGGCCATGGCAATCGCCCTGCTTTCTTTTCAGCAAACGAGCCAAAAGCGGATCGTAACGATGCAGTTTTTCTCCACCTTCCTATTTTCTATTCACTTTTTCCTGCTGGGGGCTATCACCGGCTGCCTGCTGAATGTGATCGGTATCATACGTTCCTTTGTGTTTGCTAAAAAAGGCACCAAGTGGGCAGACCATATCCTGTGGCCCATTTTGTTTATTGCTGCTTCCTTTG
>JAZSRD010000076.1:0-14212 GCA_045538295.1 Eubacteriales bacterium | reverse complement strand
GTTGGATAAAGACGGCAATTTTTACACGGAAAACTATCGCTCCGCCAAGGCGTATGCTAAGTTTATTTTAAGCGGCGAGGAGGAAACCCTTGCCCCCCATTTCACCTTTTACGGCTTCCGTTATATCCGCCTGCTGGAATGCCCCCCGGAGATCGGCGCCGATGCTTTTACCGCCGTGGCAGTGCATTCCGAGATGAAGCGTACCGGCGGTTTTCATTGCGGAAGTCCGTTGCTCAATCAGCTTTATCATAATATTATTTGGGGTCAAAAGAGCAATTATCTGGATATTCCCACCGATTGTCCCCAGCGGGACGGGCGACTGGGCTGGACGGGAGATGCCCAGGTATTTATCCGCACTGCCGCCATTAACTATGACGTAAAAAAATTCTTCACAAAATGGCTGGGCGATATGGCGCTGGAGCAAGGAGAAGACGGAAGTGTGGCGGGGATCGTTCCCTTCTGCCTGCAGGGAACCAAAACCCGTTGTTCCGCCGCCTGGGGCGATGCTGCTTGTATCTGTCCCTGGGAGCTTTACCGTGCTTACGGTGATAAAGACCTGCTGCGGGAGCATTTCCCCATGATGAAGAAATGGGTAGATTATATCCATAACGCCGGTTCCGAGGAGTTTTTATGGCTGGACGGCGTGCATTACGGCGATTGGCTTGCCATGGATGCAGGCTACGGCATCTTTGAGGGCGCCACGCCCACTCATTTGATCGGCACCGCCTTTTTTGCCTATTCCTGCTCCCTGGTTGTGAAAGCGGGAAAGGTTTTGGGGGAGGATGTAACTGCCTACGAAGCCCTTTATGAAAAGGTCGTGGCAAAATTCCGGGAATGCTATATTGAGAACGGTGCTCCCTGCATAAAGGGGGATGCCCTTAAGAATATCTATCCCAGAAAGAAGCCGCCGGTGGTGGATGCCAATACCCAAACTGCACGGGTGCTGATGCTGCACTTTGATTTGTGCACAGAGGAAGACCGCCCCAAATTGGCAAAGCAGCTTGCTGATATGGTAGCAGAAAACGGCACCCACTTGACCACCGGCTTTGTGGGTACGCCCTACCTGCTCCATGTGCTGGCAAATAACGGCTATGAAAAACTGGCGTATGATCTGCTGCTGCAGGAGACCTTCCCCTCCTGGCTTTTCTCGGTAAAGCAGGGCGCTACCACTATGTGGGAGCATTGGGACGGCATTAAAGAGGACGGCACCTTCTGGTCAAAGTCCATGAACTCTTATAACCACTATGCCTACGGCGCTGTGTTTGATTGGATCTTCGGCGTTGCTGCCGGCATTATGGTGGAGGAAGACGGCGCAGGCTACGAAAAGGTAACCGTTGCGCCCATTCCCGATGAACGGCTGGGATACCTGACTGCTTCCGTTGATACCCGCCACGGAAAACTCCTATCTCATTGGGAATATCGGGAAGGCAAAGTTCTTTACCGTTTTGAAATTCCCGCCGGGATCACTGCAAAGATCCAACTGCCCGGCGGCAGAGAAGAAACGGTGACTGCCGGCACCTATCTATACTAAAAATTTCCCCCGATTTTTTGCCAAAAAATCGGGGGAATTTTATTGAAAAATGTTGACAATATTTCTGTAATTTGATAACATACAAATGTATTATTTCTATTTAAAGGAGCATGGCATGAAAGCGTTAGAAGATCGCATTTTAAAAGACGGCAAGGTACTGCCCGGTCATGTATTAAAGGTGGGAAGCTTTCTCAACCACCAGATCGATGCTCCCTTTATGATGGAAATGGGCAAGGAGATCGCACGGCTCTTTGCCGAAGAAAAGCCCAATAAGATCCTTACCATTGAGGCTTCCGGCATTGCCCTGGGCTTTGCGGCGGCGGCAGTAATGGGCTTGCCCTTGGTATTTGCCAAAAAGAAAAAATCCATTAATGTGGAAGATGATCTTTACAGCACCATGGTCCATTCCTACACCCACAATACCGATTATAAGGTGGTGGTGAGCAAGGAAAACCTCACCGCACAAGACCGTATTCTGATCGTAGACGATTTTTTGGCAAACGGTTGCGCCATTCGCGGGCTTGTGGATCTGGTAAATCAAGCCGGCGGCAAGGTGGTGGGTTGTACCACCGCCATTGAAAAGGGCTTCCAGGGCGGCGGCGACGCGTTGCGCCGGGAAGGTATGAAGGTGGAGTCCCTTGCCATCATCGAAGAGATGGGGGAGGACAAGCTCCGGTTCCGTTGATGTATGTAATGGCTTAATGCCGTTCACATAAAAAATATTTTTTGGAGGGAAAATCCAATGAAAAAGCTTATCTCCGCACTGTTGATCGTAGCTTTGCTGCTGGTTGGTGTTACCGCTTGCGGCCCTGCTCAAGACGATGAGTTCAAAATCGGCTTCATTATGCTGCACGACGAGAACTCTACCTACGACCTGAACTTCATCAAGGCTGCTAAAGAAGTTCAGGAGAAACTGGAACTGACCGATGATCAGGTGATCATTGTAACCGGTATCCCCGAAGAGGGTGAGGACTGCTACAATAAAGCCTGCGAATTGGCAGAAGACGGTTGTGACATCGTATTTGCCGATAGCTTTGGCCACGAGGATAATATGATCCGTGCCGCCAAAGAGTATCCCGATGTACAGTTCTGCCATGCCACCGGTACCAAAGCTCATACCGAAGGCGTTGCAAACTTCCACAATGCTTTTGCCTCCATCTACGAGGGCCGCTACCTGGCAGGTATTGCCGCAGGCATGAAGCTCAACGAGATGATCGCCGATGGCAAGATCAAAGCTGAAGAAGCAAAGATCGGTTATGTGGGCGCTATGCCTTACGAAGAAGTGAAGTCCGGTATGACCTCCTTCTTCCTGGGCGCTCGCTCTGTTTGCAAAACCGCTACCATCGATGTGAAGTACACCAACTCCTGGTACGATTACGACCTGGAGAAAGAGTATGCCGATCAGATGATCAAAGACGGTTGCGTTCTGATCAGCCAGCATGCCGACTCCATGGGCGCTCCCGATGCTTGTGAAGCTGCAGGCGTTCCCAACGTATCCTACAACGGCTCTACCGCCGCTGCTTGCCCCAAGACTTTCTTGGTATCTTCCCGCATCAACTGGGCTCCCTACTATGAGTTCATTATCGACTGCGTGAAGAACGATAAAGAGATCCCCGCCGACTGGACCGGCACCCTGGAGACCGGCTCTGTTGAGCTGTCCGACCTGGGCGATGCTTGCGCCGAGGGCACCAAAGAAGCCATTGAAGCTGCTAAGACCAAGCTGATCAACGGCGAGTTGGAAGTATTTGCTACCGATACCTGGACCAAGGGCGGCGAGACCATGACTTCCTATAAGTTCGAAGGCGACACCGAAGTAATTAAGGATGGCGCTTTCTTGGAGTCCGAGTACCGCTCCGCTCCTTACTTCGACATCGACATCGACGGTGTTACCACCAAGTAAGGCACTTAAATAATGGATACCAACAGGCGAGGTGGAAATTTTTCCACCTCGCCCGTTGAGGTTATTTTGCATTGAAAAGATCCTGCAATGCAGGTTGTTTTGAGTGCAAAAAGGAGGATCGCAATATGAATCAGCAAGCAACGGCGCAACCTGCCATTGAACTGCGCGGTGTTACCAAAAGGTTCGGCAGTGTTGTGGCAAATAATAATGTGAATCTCACTGTCCAAAAGGGAGAGATCCTTTCCTTTTTGGGCGAAAACGGAAGCGGAAAGACCACCTTGATGAATATGATCTCCGGCATCTATTTTCCGGATGAGGGTCAGATCTTCATCAATGGGGAGGAGGCGGTCATTGCTTCCCCCAAGGATGCTTTTGATTATAAGATCGGCATGATCCATCAGCATTTCAAACTGGTGGATGTATTCTCTGCTACCGAAAATATCGTGCTGGGCTTGGAGCAGGAGGGGCGCTTCGATATTAAAGGCGCCACCGCCCGCATCAGTGCCATTTGCGAGCAGTATGGCTTTGATCTGGATCCTCGGAAAAAGATCTATACCATGTCGGTTTCCGAAAAGCAAACGGTGGAGATCATCAAGGTGCTTTATCGGGGCGCCGATATTCTGATCCTGGATGAACCCACCGCCGTGCTCACCCCCCAGGAGACCCAAAAACTCTTTGCGGTGCTGCGCCGCATGCGGGACGACGGTAAATCTATCATCATTATTACCCATAAAATGCACGAAGTGCTTTCCCTTTCCGATCGGGTAGCCGTGTTGCGCAAGGGGGAATATGTGGGTACGGTGGAAACAGCAAAAACCGGCGAGGCAGAACTCACCGAAATGATGGTGGGCAAAAAGATCTCTTTGAATATAGAGCGCACCGAGCCCAAGGATCCCCAGCCCCGGCTGGAGGTGCACCATGTGGATTGCACCAATCGGGAGGGTACCTTGGTGCTGGACGATGTTTCCTTTACCGCCTATTCCGGCGAGATATTGGGTATTGCAGGTATTGCCGGCAGTGGTCAGCGGGAGCTTTTAGAGGTGATCGCAGGGCTGCAAAAGAGTGATAGCGGCGCCGTGCTGTATCACAACCCCAAAACCGATAATGTGGATAACCTGCAAAATAAAACACCGTTGCAGATCCGGGAGTTGGGCGTTCGGCTCTCCTTTGTGCCGGAGGACCGCTTAGGGATGGGTCTTGTGGGCAACATGGATATTATTGACAATATGATGCTTCGCAGTTACCGCAAGGGCAAAGGCGCCTTTTTGGAGCGCAAGACCCCCAAGGATCTGGCAGAGCATATCATCGAGGAACTGGAGGTCGTTACCCCCGGCGCCACCACCCCCGTTCGCCGTCTTTCCGGCGGTAACGTGCAAAAGGTATTGGTGGGCCGTGAGATCGCCGCATCACCCACGGTGCTGATGGCGGCTTACCCGGTGCGGGGCTTGGACATTAACTCGTCCTATACCATTTATAACCTGCTCAATCAGCAAAAGGAGCGGGGCGTTGCTGTGATCTTCGTGGGCGAGGATCTGGACGTACTGCTGGAGCTTTGTGACCGTATCCTGGTGATCGGTTCCGGTAAAGTAACCGGCATTGTGGACGGCCGCACCGCTACCAAAGAGCAGGTGGGTCTTTTGATGACTAAAACTGAAGGAGGGGAGCAGGCATGAGTCAAAAAGTGAAAAAGCACCACGAACCGTTGATCCATATCTCCAAGCGTGCGGAGCTGGTGTGGTGGAAAGCCTGGCTGATCCGTGCCATCGCTATCTTTGCCGCATTGATCGTGGCAGGCGGTGTAATTATGCTGCTTACCGGGCTGAACCCCATTCGGGTCTATGCCGAGATGTTCAACGGCAACTTCAGTTCCTCCCGCCGGCTATGGATGTTGCTGCAAAAAACAGCCATTTTGCTGTGTATTGCTCTGGCGGTAACTCCGGCATTTAAAATGCGCTTTTGGAACTGCGGCGGCGAGGGTCAAACCCTTTCCGGCTGTGTTGCGGCTGCCGCCTGTATGATCTATTTGGGGGATTCCATGCCGGATATTCTGTTGATCCCCATCACCCTGATCGCCAGTATCTGCGCCGGTGCTCTTTGCGGTGTTTTGCCGGCAATCTTTAAAGCCAAGTATAATACCAACGAAACCCTCTTTACCCTGATGATGAACTATGTGGTCATTCAGCTGGTGGAGGTGCTGGAGGTGCTTTGGGAGAACCCCAAAAACTCCGGCAACGTGGGTGTGATCAACCGCCAGACCGAGTCCGGCTGGCTCCCCGCTCTTTTTGGTCAGCAGTATCTTTTGATCATTCTGATCGTGGCGGTGGTTTGTGTTCTCGTTTATATCTATCTTAAATACAGTAAACAAGGCTACGAAGTGTCGGTGGTGGGCGAAAGCCAAAATACCGCCCGCTATATCGGCATCAACGTAAAAAAAGTGATCGTGCGCACCATGCTGGTTTCCGGCGCCGTGTGCGGCGTTGCCGGCTTCCTGTTGGTAAGCGGTACCGGCCATACCATCGGCCCCAATACCGTGGGCGGTCAGGGCTTTACTGCCATGATGGTTTCCTGGATGGCAAAGTTTAATCCCATTACCATGATCGCCACCTCGGCCCTGATCATCTTCCTGCAGCAGGGCGCTACCACCATTGCCACCTCCTTCCGGCTGGATTCCAGCTTGGCAGATATCGTAACCGGCATCATCCTCTTTTTCATCATCGGCTGCGAATTCTTTATTGAGTATCAGATCAAGTTCCGTCGTAGCAGAAAGGAGCAGGGAGAATGAAAGAGTTTTTAGTATTCCTTTGCGGCTTTATAGCGGTAGCTATTAAGCAGGGCACCCCCTTGATCTTTGGCTCCACCGGCGAGATCCTTACCGAAAAATCCGGCAACCTGAACCTGGGCATTCCGGGTATCATGTATATGGGCGGTGTGTCCGGTGTGATCGGAGCGTTTTTCTACGAAAAAGCCATGGGAGATGCTCCCTTAAACCCGGTTTTGGGCATTTTGATCCCCTTTGTTTCGGCGCTGGTGGGTGCCGGCCTGCTGGCATTGATCTATAGCTTTCTTACCATTACCCTCCGTGCCAACCAAAACGTAACCGGCCTTGCCCTTACCACCTTCGGTGTGGGTATCGGCGATTTCTTTGGCGGATCGCTGGCTCGCCTGTTTGGCGAGGGTGGCTCCCTTTCCATCCGCCGTACCAGCATGCTTTATCGCACCACCCTGCCCTTTGCGGAAAAATGGGGCGCCATTGGCGAACTGTTCTTTTCTTACGGATTTTTAGTTTACCTGGCGGTGGTAATTGCGCTGATCGCCGGCTTTGTGCTGAAACGCACCAAGGTTGGTCTTAATCTGCGGGCAGTGGGTGAAAACCCTGCCACTGCCGATGCCGCCGGTATCAATGTTACCCGCTATAAATATGTGGCTACCGTTGTGGGCGGTACCGTTGCCGGCCTGGGCGGTTTGTACTATATTATGGACTACGCCTTTGGCACCTGGAGCAGCGGTAGTTTCGGCGACCGTGGCTGGTTGGCGATCGCCTTGGTAATCTTCGCCCTGTGGCGGCCCAATACCGCCCTTTTGGGCTCCTTCCTCTTTGGCGCATTGTATGTGTTGCCGGCATATATTCAGTATGGCGAAAACCGTATGGTGCAATATTTTGTGATGATGCTGCCCTACGTGGTTACCATTGTGGTGCTGATCATCACCAGCATGAGAAAGAAGCGGGAGCATCAGCCCCCCGAGCATTTGGGGCTGCCCTATTTCCGAGAAGAACGGTAAAGACTTCCCAAAAGGAGCCCGACGCAGATCCTTTGCTTTCCGCTTATTTAAGCGAAATCGGCTCTCGTTTTTGAAAGTCTAAAATATTTAACAAATTCATGCTTGAAAAAGCCGTTGTTTTCACTATAATAATTATGGTTCAAAACAACGGCTTTTGTTTGGAGGATAGAATAATGAACTGTGATGTATTGATTATCGGTGCCGGCCCGGCGGGGATCTTTACCGCATTGGAAATGATCCGCAAGGGCAGTGAGCAAAAAATTGTGATCGTGGAAAAAGGGTTGCCGGTGGAAAAGCGCCGTTGCCCCAAAGCCAAAACTAAGCAATGTGTAAGCTGTAAGCCCTATTGCCATATCACCACCGGTTTTTCCGGCGCCGGCGCCTTTTCCGACGGTAAGCTTTCCTTAAGCTCCGATGTGGGCGGCGATCTGCCCACCCTCATCGGCGAGGATCTTGCCCAGGAAACCATTGAATATACCGATCGGATCTATCTGGAATTCGGTGCCGATACCCATGTGGAAGGCATTAGTAATCCCAATGAGGTTAAAGAGATCCGTAAGCGTGCCATTCAGGCGGGCTTAAAGCTGGTGGATTGCCCCATCCGCCATCTGGGCACCGAAAAAGCCCAGGATATTTACTATGCCATCGAACAATACCTGTTGGAGCATGGGGTGGAGATGTACTTTAATTGGGAGTGTTCCAACCTGATCATCGAAGATCAGATCTGCCGGGGCGGCTATATCAGCAATGGCAAGGAGCATATGGAGATCCACGCCGCCCATACCATCGTGGCAACCGGCCGCCGGGGCGCCGAGTGGCTGGAGCATCTTTGCACCGAGCACCATATTGAGCATATGCCCGGCACCGTAGACATCGGCGTGCGGGTAGAGGTGCGCAACGAGATCATGGAAAAGGTCAACGAGGTGCTCTACGAATCCAAACTGGTGGGTTATCCCCAGCCCTTTAAGAATAAGGTGCGTACCTTCTGCCAAAATCCCGGCGGCTTTGTGAGCCAGGAGAATTACGATAACGACCTGGCAGTGGTCAACGGACACTCCTATAAGGAACTCAAGAGCAACAATACCAACCTGGCAATTTTGGTTTCCCATAATTTTACCAGCCCCTTTAATCAGCCCATTGCCTATGCCCAAAAGGTGGGCGAGCTTTCCAATATGCTGGCAAACGGGCACATTTTGGTGCAGCGGTTCGGTGATATTTTAGACGGTAAACGCACCTGGCCCAAGGAATTGGCTCAATCCAACTTAAAGCCCACCCTGCCCGATGCGGTTCCCGGGGATATTACCGCCGCCATTCCCTACCGTGCCATGATGAATATCATCAACTTCATTCAGGCACTGGATCATGTGGTGCCCGGCTTTGCCTCCACCGAAACCCTGCTTTATTCCCCGGAACTGAAGTTCTATAGCAATCGGGTGAGCATGGATACCGATTTTAATACCAGCGTAAAAGGGCTCCATTGCCTGGGCGATTCCAGCGGCTGGACCCGTGGCTTAATGATGGCTTCCGTTATGGGCGTGCTGATGGGCAGAAAGTTAGTGGAGGAGAAAGAATGAACGCACTAAAAGTAACTGCTTTATATGACCTGAGCCAAACCGCCGCCCGCCCCATTTTGGAGCAGGTGGAATACCCCTGGCAGGCGCTGGGTAAGATTGGCGATTTTATTCTGGAACTGGGCGCAACCCTCCCTGCGGCAGAATACGATCACCCTGCCGAAACGGTGTGGATCCATAAAACCGCCAAGGTGGCGCCCACCGCCTTTATCGGCGAGCGGGTGATTATCGGTGCCGGCACCGAAGTGCGCCATTGCGCCTTTGTGCGGGGCAATGCCCTGATCGGCGAGGGGGCTGTGGTAGGCAACTCCACCGAGCTTAAAAATGTGATCCTCTTCAACGGGGTGCAGGTGCCCCATTATAACTATGTGGGCGATTCGATCCTGGGCTATAAAGCCCATATGGGCGCCGGCTCCATCACCTCCAATGTAAAGAGTGATAAAACCTTGGTGGTGATCAAGGCGGGCGCCGAAAAGATTGAAACCGGCATCAAAAAGGTGGGCGCCATGCTGGGCGATCTGGTAGAGGTTGGCTGCGGCAGTGTGCTGAATCCCGGCACGGTCATCGGCAGGGAAAGTAATGTTTACCCCCTCTCCTCCGTGCGGGGCTATGTTCCTGCAAAGTCCATCTATAAAAACCAAGGGGAAGTTGTGAAAAAAAGATAAAAAAAGCGAGATGCATACGCCGAGTGTTGATAAGGAAGTATTTGTTTCTCGGGGCAAAATCCTCTGTCTAATCGCCAAAAGCCTCGCAAGGCGCCAGCCTTGCTGCATTTTTGGCTTCAACACAAAGAATTTTGCTTCCCTACGAAACTGCGAAGCACCTTAAAAGGCGATATTTTGGATGCAAGAAAAGGAAAAACCCACCGATAATGCTGTCGCATATCGGTGGGTTTTGACACATTATGGCGCCAAAAGATCGCTTTTTAAGGAAAAACCGCCTTGTCAACGCTCGGCGTTACAACTCCGTTTTATTTGAAATTATACTTCGGGAATTACTACTTCGATTTCCTTGCCTGCCTCAGCGCTCTTTACGATGCCATCCAGAATAGCCTGGTTATACAGGATCTGGGAGGAGGGTACGGGAGCGGGAGTGCCGTTCTTAACAGCATCCAGGAAGCCACGGATCTTCAGATAGAACAGGCTATCCTTGGTTTTAAGAATGGGAATCTCGGTTTCGCAGCCCTTACCTGCCACATCGTGGTAGATCTTCATGGCGCCGCCAACAGAACCGTTCCAGCACTCGGTGGAGGGAATCCGCAGGGAGCCCTTAGTACCCATAATGATGGTATCGCCCGGGGTATCCAGGTGCATAGCCCATGCAATACGGAAGTCCAGAGTTACGCCGCCTTCCAAACGAATAAAGGCAGCAGCAAAATCGTCTACACCGAAGATATCGGCATACTCGGCAGGTTTATTTTCGCCCAGCCAGTAGGTGGGATTTTTGCCAAAGGGTGCGCTCTTCATGGCAGATACGGTAAGGGGCTTGGGATAGCCGATAGCGTTCAGCACCATATCCAAAGAATAGCAGCCGATATCGCCCAAAGCGCCGATAGCGCCCTTATCTGCTTCGATAAAGGAGGTACCAAAGGGGGTGGGGATACCACGCCGACGGCCACCACCGGTCTGAATGTAGTAAATATCGCCCAGTTCGCCGGACTCTACAATCTTTTTGATCATCTTCATATTCTCGTCCATACGGGGCTGGAAGCCAATGGAGAGCAGTCTGCCGGTTTCTTTTTCCACCTTCATTACTTCGATTGCTTCGTCCAAAGTAACGGTGAAGGGCTTCTCCAGCATAACATCCACGCCGGCCTTCATAGCCTGAATGGCGCAGGGAGCGTGCTGAGAGTTATAAGTACACACAGAAACAACGTCCAGCTTTTCTTTAGCCAGCATTTCCTCGGTGCTTTCGTAGCAGGCGGCACCTTCTACTTCCATCTTTTCGAAGAATTTAGCAGCCTTACCGGGAATAATATCGGAACCGGCAACGATCTCCACATCGGGGCACTTCTTATACTGAGCCATGTGAGCTTCTGCGATCCAGCCGCAGCCGATAATACCAACACGTACCTTTTTGGAAACGTCTACTGCGGGGCCTTCGGCTTCTACATTAAAGTCTAAAGCCTTGTCTTTAACAAGTTCTGCCATCTTAAAAATCTCCTTTTTATAGAATTTTATTCTTGGTTTAATATTAAAATGATTTCCACAAAAAGTCAATAGTTTTCCCCGAATTTTCCCTGCTTTCTTTTCATATATTTACACGAAAGGAGTGCGTGTTATGACCATTGTAACCATCCAGCCCGGCGACAGCCTATATAAGATCGGAAAAAACTATGGCGTATCGGTGGAACAGCTGGTACGTGCCAACGGAATTGACCCCAACAAATATTTAGTGATCGGGGATAGCCTGATCGTGCCCTCTCCGGAGGAGCCCAGCGGACCCCTGCAGGTAAACGGCTATGCCTACCCTTTTATTGATCGGGAAGTGCTGCGGAAGACCCTGCCCTACCTCACCTATCTTTCCATCTTCAGCTACGGCATCACCGACGAGGGCGGTTTGGTGCCGTTGAAAGGGGACGAAGAACTGATTGCCGCCGCCAAGCGAGCAGGCGTTGCTCCCATGCTGGTGCTCACCACCGTGGACGAAAGCGGCGGTTTTAACAGCCAGCGCAGCGTGCGCCTTTTGGAAAACGAAGCAAACCGCACCCGATTGGTGGAAGAATTAAAGGCGGTTTTAGACCAAAAGGGATACTATGGTGTGGATGTGGATATGGAATACATCCCCGGGCAGTTTAGGCAAAACTATGTGGACCTGATTGCCTATCTACGGGAGCAGCTTGCACCTCATCCGGTATTTATTGCCCTGGCCCCCAAGACCTCCCGGGATCAGCGGGGCCTGCTCTACGAAGCCCACGACTATGCAGGCATGGGTGCCGCTGCCGATATGGCACTGATCATGACCTACGAATGGGGGCACACCTACGGCCCGCCCATGGCAGTGGCACCCCTGCCCAACGTGGCAAGAGTAATGAATTTTGCCGTGGGTGAGATCCCCCGGGAAAAACTGCTGATGGGGGTGCCCAACTACGGCTATGATTGGACTCTTCCCTATGAATCCGGGCGGCCTGCCCGCTCCATTGGAAATTACGAAGCCATTGCCATTGCCCGCAAATACGGCGCAGAAATTCAGTACGACGAGGATGCCCAATCCCCCTGGTTCCGCTACTACGACACCCGCCGGCGGCAGCACGAGGTGTGGTACGAGGATGCCCGCAGCTACCAAGCAAAATTAGGTTTGGTGCGGGAACTGGGAATTTCCGGGATCAGCATTTGGAACATTATGCGATTCTTCCAGCCCCTATATACGCTGCTGGACAGTTACTTCAATATCGTAAAACTTCCTTTAACTTAAAAACACCCTGTATATTTCAAACTTGAAATATACAGGGTGTTTTTATTCACTTAGTTTTTTATGAATCGCCTTGGCAGCTTGCTTGCCAGCGCCCATGGCAAGGATCACCGTTGCCGCACCAGTAACCGCATCGCCACCGGCATATACGCCCTCTCGGGAGGTAAGGCCGGTCTCTTCTTCTGTAACAATACAGCCTCGATGATTGGTTTCCAAGCCGGGAGTAGTAGAGCGAATCAAGGGATTGGGAGAAGTACCAATGGCCATGATCACCACATCCATCTCCAAGGTATGCTCGCTCCCCTCTTTCACGATGGGGCGGCGGCGGCCGCCGGCATCCGGCTCGCCCAGTTCCATTTCCACGCAGGTGACACCGGTTACATTTTGATGTTCATCGCCAACAATCTCCACCGGGTTCGTAAGGGTTTTAAAGATGATGCCCTCTTCAATGGCATGATGGATCTCCTCGGCACGGGCAGGGATCTCCTCCATGGAACGGCGGTAAATAATGTAAACCTCCTCCGCACCCAGCCGCTTGGCACAGCGGGCGGCATCCATGGCAACGTTGCCGCCGCCTACCACTGCCACGCGGCGCCCCCGCTGAATGGGGGTTTCGCTATCGGGCAGGTATGCCTTCATCAGGTTTACCCGGGTTAAAAATTCGTTGGCAGAAAATACCCCTTTCAAATTCTCTCCGGGAATATTCATAAAGCGGGGCAAGCCTGCACCGCTGCCGATAAACACCCCATCATAGCCCTGCTCAAACAACTCGTCGATGGAAAGAATTCTGCCGATCACCATGTTGGTTTCCACCTTCACGCCCATTGCCTTTAGGCCCTCAATCTCCCGGGCTACAATCGCCTTGGGCAGTCGAAATTCAGGAATACCATATACCAGCACGCCGCCGGGGATATGCAGGGCTTCAAACACGGTTACTTCATAGCCTTTACGTGCCAGATCGCCGGCACAGGTAAGCCCTGCCGGACCGCTGCCGATCACAGCAACCTTTTTGCCGTTGGATGCAGGCTTTTGGGGCGCTTCTTTAGCATTTGCCATATGCCAATCTGCCACAAACCGCTCTAATCTGCCAATGGCCACCGGCTCGCCCTTAATGCTCCGCACGCATTTGCCCTCGCACTGGTTTTCCTGGGGGCATACCCGCCCGCACACAGCAGGCAGAGCACTGGAGGCGCTGATGATCTGATAAGCGCCCTCAAAATCCTCTTCCTGTATCTTTTTAATAAAGGCAGGAATATCGATCTGCACCGGGCAGCCGCCCACACAGGGCTTATTTTTGCATTGCAAGCAACGGTTTGCTTCCTCCACCGCCTGCTCCTTGGTATAGCCCAGCGCTACTTCTTCAAAGTTTTTATTGCGAATATCCGGCGCAAGCTCCGGCATTTTTTGTTTTTTGAGGCTCATATTTGCCATTATTCCTGCACCTCTTTTCTGAACAGATTGCAACGCTCCTGCTCATATGCATGGTAGGTGCGTCCCCGCTCCATTGCCTGATCAAAATCCACCAGGTGCCCATCGAATTCGGGGCCGTCTACGCAGGCGAATTTGGTTTCGCCCCCCACGGTAAGGCGGCAGCCGCCGCACATGC
Organism: Eubacteriales bacterium; assembly: GCA_045538295.1. GTDB lineage: Bacteria > Bacillota > Clostridia > Oscillospirales > QAKW01 > QAKW01. The sequence goes on along the minus strand of JAZSRD010000076.1, from coordinate 413 downwards.
CGGTGCCGTCGATCATAATAGGGTTCATACTCACTACGGTTTTCACACCGTATTCCTTGGTGAGCAGGCACACAAACTTCATCATTACCAGAGGCCCGATGGCGATCACTTCGTCGTATTGATTTTGCTCCAAAAGTTCCTTAAGGGCGTTGGTTACCAAGCCCTGCTCTCCGGCAGAGCCATCATCGGTCATCAGGCGGTAGGTTTGGCTCATTGCTTTAAACTCATCCTCCAGGATCACCAGATCCTTATTGCGAAATCCTGCCACCGTATCCACCACAGCACCGGCCTCTTTTAAAGCCTTTGCCACCGGCAGTGCAATGGCGCAGCCAACGCCGCCGCCCACAACAGCCACCCGCTTTTTTCCCTCTACTGCAGTGGGCTTTCCTAAAGGACCCACAAAATCCTTCAGG
>JAZSRD010000007.1:0-35891 GCA_045538295.1 Eubacteriales bacterium | reverse complement strand
AGCACAGTAATACTGCCGTATTACAAGCGATGAGGCAAGAAAAAACAAAAAATTATTATCTGTCAGGCGTGACGAGTTCAACTCTTGTCACCCTAAAAAAAACACCGCCCGAAAGGGCGGTGTAGATCTAAAGCATCAAGAATATACGTTGTAAAAATCCTCGATTTCTTGTTCTGCCATGTTCTTTATCACAGTGTTCTCTTGTGATATTAAACGACCATTATTTTTTTGTTACAGGTTTAAAATCGCTGGTCAGCACACGGCTAACAACCGTTGCGATCTCGGCACGGGTAATCTTGCCCTTGGGATTCAGGCGATTATTTTCGTCGCCGGTAAATAAGCCGTTTGCTACAGCGGTTTTAGCATAATCGGTTGCCCAAGCGGAAACCTTTTTGCGATCCTTGAATTTAGAAAGACTGGTGGAGCCCTTCAGATCCAGCATTTCAACAAATACCTTCATCACTTCTTCACGGGTGATGCTATCCTGCGGGCGGAAGTACAAGCCGTTCGGATCCTTGGAGCCGGTCATAATGCCATAGTATTTACATACCTTTACATAACCGAGGGACCAATCGGCGATCTTCTTTTTATCTTTATACTTCAAGGAAACATTTGCGTAAGCTTCACTGTTAACACCCAGCAGGCGGGAAATGATAGTAGCCATTTCCTGGCGAGAGGTGTTATCGTCGGGACGGAAGATGGAAGTTTCGCCATCTGTTTCGCCATTTAAGATACCGGCTGCGGTTGCTGCATTTACAGCCTTTGCGTACCAGGCTCTTTTGGCAACATCCTTATAGCTCACAGCAACAACATTCTTTGAAATATTCAAAGTATAATCTTTTTTGGTGCCGTCTTCTGCAATACATACCACATAGTAAATAGAATTTGCATGCACGGTAGACAGCGAGAAGTTTCTAACATCAACGATCCGATTAAATTCATCGGTGATCGGCAGAGAATTATATGCGATCTCGATCTTCTTTGCCGGATCTGCATAAACCTTGCATACCGCATAGGGATTCGCCGTGGTGAAGGAAAGAGATGCGGAATCACCGCTACCGGTCATGCTGATATTATTATCAAGAATGATCGAAGTGCCGCCGGATACATCGGTGATGGTTGCATCGGAGGAACGCTCTGCATTGATCACCTCAAAGTTGATCACGTTTTTACTGGTACCGTCCTCTACCACGATATAGAACTTGTTCACGCCGCCCTTCAGGCTGATAGCTTTTACCTTTTTGGAAGAAGAAACTTCTTTGGTCAGCTTTTTATTGGAATATACCTTGTAGGATGCGCCGGGGGTGGTAGTAAATTTAAACTTGGCGCTGGTCAGCAACACCTCATTGGTGTTGTAGCCCACATAAAGTTTTCCTGCTTCCGCACGATCGGGGCGAATTACATAAGTTCCTTCCGTGGGAGCGGTGATAGCGGTAACGCTGGGATCGTAATACTCGGAACGATCTCTTTCAAATACGATGGTGTATTTATCGCTGGTGTTCTGGCCGTCTTCAGAGGTTACTTTGGCATAAATGGTGTAGTACTTACCGCTTACGCCGTAGGGAATATAATTATTGGTAACCTTTAATTCCTTTTTACAAGCAGAATCGGAATAAAGCTTATAGGTAGCGCCTGCAGAGGTTTTCAGCTGGTAATCCATGTGGGCAAGATGCTTATTCATGCTTACCACAAACTTATACTCACTGGGATGGTCTACAGTTGCCGCAGGGCTATTCACCTGCACATTCAGCAGTTTAGCACCGCTGTTATAGTTTTGGGTAACACGTAAACGATAGGCACCCTTTACTGCCATACCGTCTACCGTAACCACGATATAGCGATCGGTTTGATAACCGTCGAAATAGATCACTTTTTCTACTTCGGTTTTTAAGGTGGCATCTTCGTAAACCTTAAAGTCGCATCCGTTGCTCACAGTCAGCACAGAAGCAAGATCCAAGGTATCCGCCTGTGCATTGCCCAGATCCAAAGTGATCAGCTTATTCCCTTCATCCACATTGCCGCCGGCAATGCTCAGTACCTTCCCGCCGCCTACTACGTTTTGCTTACCTGCGTCGGTATAATAAGGATACAGAGTCACGTCGCAATCGCTTTCACGCCGAATCTGACCGGCATGAAAACCCTTGGGGAAAATGTTTCCGGTGCAATCAATAACGCCTGCCATTCCGGAATCCACCAAATAATTTGTGGTTGGCAGATCGATGTAGTTATCGTTGATATTAATGATATATCTATATCTTTGCAGGTTCTGCTGGGAAGCAACATAGGGGAATTGGAAGATGGTAGTGCCGCGGGGAATGTTATAGATCTTATTGCCGGTGATCTCGATTAAAATACCGGGCATAGAGTGCCATGCAGTATACTGGTTCTTTACCACAAATTTGCCGGGAACCACATTCTCAATGATGTTGTTTCTCACCCGGAAGGAATACAGATATGTTTTAAAGCTGTTATCGCCATGGCGAACTACGCCGTAACAGTTGGTGAAGTAGTTATTTTCGATCAGCGCACTGTAACCAATGCTGCCGTTGGAAAAAGAAGAGATGTACATCATCTCATCAGAAAGGTCAAAATAGTTTCCGGTAAAGGTACAACCCTGGAAACCGCCCAACTGAGCAATACGCTTGGCAGCCAGCACACGGTTGTTGTTGAACCGGGTATTCAGGTTCTGGCCGCCGTTGGTATTAATAAACCAGTCTGCCGTTGTGCTTAAAACGCAGTTGTTTACATTTTGAGCAACGCGATAAGTAGCGCCGTTTTTAAGGTTCAAATAACTGTCTTCACCGAAATACAAACCGGAGATCTCCAGGTTTTCTTCGGGATAAAATTGCACATAGTTCAGGCTGACCGTACCGGTATAAACAGCCTCTGTTTTGGCAGCGGATTCATAATCGGCATTATCGGCATCGGGACGCGCGGAATTTGCCTTTGAAAGATCGTTTACATTGTTGGGGTTCACCCCTGCCCAAGGACCGTAGATCTTCAGGTTTTTAACAGCCGTAAGCTTCAATTCGGAATCATAAAGGCCCGGTGCCACATAAATTGTATTATTAGACTTGGCGTGGTCCACCGCATCGGCGATCTCTGCAAAAGCATTCACACCAACGGTGCCCTTATAAGCCACACCGCCCAACTTCAGATTTACCGTGGCGTTTGCGGCTTTTTCTTCCCAATCTGCATTAACGATCAAGATATTATTGGGCAAAGCCTTACCGGTAATCACAGAAGTGCCGGCATTGATCTTTTCAATTTTAACCGGCGCACCCAACGTGGTAGCGGCAGAGGTGCCCAGCACCATGCAGGAAAGCATGGTCACCAGCATTACCACAACCAGCAGAAAGGCAGACAACTTCTTCATTTTCATCATACTTACAACCTCCTGTTAGAACGTCGATCAGCGATTACGAGCATAAATTTTGATTTGAACATAATACACCGATGATACATTATAAGTATTATATTTTATATTTATTAAAAAGTCAATAATCATGTTTCCGATTTTGAAACATTTTTATTTGTTTTGCCCGAATTTGTGAAATATCCCTAAATTGATAACAATATTTTTGTTGACCCTTGACAATGCTCCGGTTTTAAGATATAATACATAGTGTTGTGTTAAATTACTCTTGTGTGCTGCAGATGCAGCGAGAGATTTTAATAGGGATTTTTATACCTTTTTTGCATTTTAAGACCTTTCGTTGATTTCACGAAAGGTCTAATTTTTTTGCCTCTTGCACCGTAAACTATTACTAAAATAATAAGAAAGGAACAAAATCGAAATGTGCGGAATTATTGGCTATGCAGGCGACCGCGACACAGCAGATGTGCTGATCGGCGGATTAAAAAAATTGGAGTACCGGGGTTACGACTCAGCGGGAATTGCCCTTGAAAAAAACGGTAAGATCGAAATTTATAAAAACAAAGGAAAGGTTTCTGCATTAGAAGCACAAACCGCCGATAAAGACACGAAAAATGCCCATGTGGGAATCGGCCACACACGGTGGGCAACCCACGGCGCTCCCAGCGATACAAACGCACACCCCCACCGCAGCGGAAAGGTTGTGCTGGTGCACAACGGCATTATTGAAAACGAGCGGGAACTGCGGGCAGCCCTTGCCCAAGAGAACCTGTTCCCCCAAAGCGATACCGATACCGAGCTGATCGCTTTGCTACTGAACAAACTCTATACCGGCGATCCCGTTTCCGCTTTGCGCAGTGCCACTCAAAAATTAGAGGGGTCCTATGCGCTGGGTGTGCTCTTTGAGGATCATCCCGGAAAGCTTTATGCCTTAAGAAAAGATAGCCCGCTGATCATTGGAAAAGGAACCGGCGAAAATCTAATTGCCTCCGATATTCCTGCCATTCTGGAATATACCCATGATTACTGGTTGTTGGACGAGGGAGAGCTTGCGATCCTAACCAAGGAAAAGGTGGATTTCTACAACGCCGACGGCGCCTCCATTGAAAAGGAATTGCGCCATGCGGATTGGGATGAACAAAGTGCCCGCAAAGGCGGTTACCCGCACTTTATGGCAAAGGAGATCGCCGAACAGCCCCATGTGGTAAAAGAAACGATCGCCCGCTATTTTCAAAACGGTGTTCTGTTCCCCGAAACCACCCTGGAAGTAAAGGGAAGAATTCATATCGTGGCTTGCGGCTCCGCCTACCACGCCGGTTTGCTGGGCAAAAATGCCATTGAAAAACTTGCTCGGATCCCGGTTATCATAGAGATCGCCAGCGAATTCCGCTATGCAGATCCCATTTTAAGCAAAGAGGATTTAGTGGTGATCATCTCCCAGTCCGGTGAAACCGCCGACTCATTGGCCGCACTGCGGCTTGCCAAGGAGCAAGGCATTCCCACTCTGGGTATCGTAAATGTATGGGGCAGCTCTTTGGCACGGGAAGCAGACCAGGTGATCTACACCGCTGCCGGTCCCGAGATCAGCGTTGCCACCACCAAAGCCTATACCTGCCAGGTGGTGCTCCTTTACATGCTGGCGCTGAAAATGGGGCAGAAAAACCTCTCCCTTGCCGATTTTCAAGCAAAGTGTGCCGATCTGGATACGCTCCCCGCTTTGATCGAAGAGGTATTGAAGCAAGAAGAGCACTGCAAAAAGCTGGCACAGCTCTACCATCAGGCAGAACACCTCTTTTTCATTGGCAGAGGGCAGGATTATGCCGTTAGTTGCGAGGGTTCTTTAAAATTAAAAGAGATCTCGTATATGCACAGCGAAGCCTATGCCGCCGGCGAACTGAAGCACGGTACCATCTCCCTGATCGAAGAAGACACACCGGTGATCGCCGTTATGACTGATCGCAGCCGGATTCAAAAATCTGCAAGTAATATACGGGAGGTACATTCTCGGGGCGCAAAGGTTCTTTGCGTTACCTACGAAGATGTGGACATCAGCACCTTTGGTGATGATCGCCTCACTCTGCCTCCCTGCTCTGATTTTATTGCCCCCATTCCCGGGGTGATCTTAACCCAACTTTTTGCCTACCATGTGGCAACTGCCCGGGGCAACGATGTGGATCAACCCCGCAACCTGGCAAAGAGCGTAACAGTAGAATAATGCAAAGGAGATAAAGATTATGGGAAGATATTTCGGTACAGACGGAATTCGGGGTGTGGTGCATAAAGCGCTTACACCGGAATTGGCATTTCGTTGCGGTGCCGCCTGCGGTTATTTACTCAAAAAAGAAAGCAATGTATGCAAGGTGATCATCGGCAGCGATACCCGGGCATCCAAGGATATGCTGATGGGCGCTTTAATTTCCGGCTTCACCTACTCCGGTGTAAACGTGGAGCATATCGGCATTTTACCCACCCCGGCACTGGCGTTTTTAATCGACCGCATGGGCGCCCAGGCAGGGGTAATGATCTCCGCCTCTCACAACCCCCACTACTACAACGGTATTAAGATTCTAACCAAAGGCGGTATTAAACTGCCGGATGCCAAAGAGAATGAGATCGAAAGCTTAATGGATCCCTTTGAGATCGCCCCGGCAGAACGCCCCGGGCAACTGCGTTATAACTTAAAAGCAAAAGACTTCTACTGCGAGCATATCAAGCAAGCCTGCGAAGAGGATCTGGACCAATTCAAGGTAATTTTAGACTGTGCCAACGGTGCCGCCAGCGAAACCGCTCATCAGGCATTCGAAGAATTGGGCATCGATGCGCAGATCTATCACGATAAACCCAACGGTGTAAACATCAATGAGGGCTGCGGCTCCATGCATATGAAAGAGCTGGCAGCCATCGTATGCCGCAAAAATGCCCACATCGGCTTTGCCTTCGACGGCGATGCCGACCGTTGCCTGGCGTGCGACAGTAAGGGTCGGGTGATCGACGGAGATAAGATCCTGGCAGTACTTGCCATGTATCTGAAAAAGCAAAATCGGTTAAAGCAAAATACCCTGGTTGCCACCGTAATGAGTAACCTGGGGATGATCGAAAAAATGAACCGGGAAGGCATTAACGTACCCACCACCAAGGTGGGCGACCGTTATGTGCTGGAAGAGATGCTGGAGCGGGACTACGTGCTGGGCGGTGAAAACAGCGGCCATATCATCTTTATGGAAAAAGCCACCACCGGCGACGGTCAGCTCACCGCTATTATGCTCCTTTGTGCCATGAAAGCACTGAACATGAGCAGCGAGGATGTTTACAACATTTTCCGCCCCTATCCCCAGGTGCAGATCAATGTTAACGCCGATGATCTGCAAAAAAGAAAACTGATGAACGACGATGTTTTTCTGCGGGATGTTGCCAAGGCCGAAGCGGCATTTGCCGGCCACGGCCGCATTTTGGTACGCCCCTCCGGCACCGAGCCGTACATTCGTATTTTGGTAGAGGGGCCGGAAGAAGAAATGGTTCAAAAAACCGCAAGAGCTTTAGAAGATTCCACCGGAATCCGCCTTTCCCAATTATTCTAAAACACTGTGCTCCACTGAAAAAGTGGGGCACTTTTTTTGCAAAAATACATATTTATTGCCGATAAATACATGGATATTTCCGAAAAATCCATGTATCATTAAATAAAAAATGTTTTATGAGGTGTATTATGCGTTACAGACAGGTTCATCTTGATTTTCACACATCGGAAAAAATCGGCGGCATTGGCAAAAGTTTTTCCAAAGCCCAATTTCAGGAGATGCTCCAAAAGGGTCATGTGGACTCTATTACCGTATTCTCCAAATGCCACCACGGTTGGTCTTACCACCCCACCAAAGTAAACGAAATGCATCCGGAATTGGATTTCGACCTACTCCGGGCACAGATCGAAGCTGCCCATGAGATCGATGTAAAGACACCTGTTTATATTTCTGCCGGCTTCGACGAAAAATCAGCAGTTGTTCACCGCGACTGGGTAGCTTGGACCCAAAAGCAATACGAGGAAGGCGCCGTGAATTTTGAAAAACCCGGCTATCATAAACTTTGCCTCAACTCCCCTTACTTGGAGAAACTGCTTGCAGAGATCAAAGAGGTCTGCGAAAACTACGATGCCGACGGTATCTTTTTGGATATTGTGAGCGTTTATCCCTGTTACTGCGATAATTGTAAAAGATCCATGCTGGAACGAGGTTTAAACATCGAGGATCCTAAGGACGTACTGAAACTGGCTGAAGAAGTTTACGCCACCTACACCCGTCGGGTGCGGGAGACCATTGATTCCGTAAAACCGGGTCTTCCGGTATTCCACAACGGCGGTCATATTCGCCATGGGCGGCGGGATCTGGCACACATGAATACCCACCTGGAGTTGGAGAGCCTGCCCACCGGCGGCTGGGGCTACGATCACTTCCCCATGTCCTCTGCCTATGCACGCACCATCGGCATGGAATATTTAGGAATGACCGGTAAGTTCCACAAAACCTGGGGCGAGTTCGGCGGTTATAAGCATCCCAACGCCCTGCGTTATGAGGTTGCCCTTTCTGCCGCCAACGGTGCCAAATGCTCCATTGGCGATCAGCTACACCCCAGCGGACTGATGGATAACGCCACCTACGCCCTCATCGGCGAAGCCTATAAAACCGTAGAGGATCGGGAGCCGTGGTTAAAGGGCGCCCGCAATAAATCGGACATTGCTATTCTTTCCAACGAAGCCATCGCCAACTACTTTGATCTGGAAGCAGATCGCGTTCCCGGCAGTAACGCCGGCTGCGCCCGCATCTTGCTGGAAAGCCATTTCCTTTTTGATGTGGTGGATACCGAGGCCGATTTTTCCGGCTACAAACTGTTGATCTTGCCGGATAACTGTATTTTAGACGAAGCCCTGGCACAAAAAGTAAGCGCTTACCTGGCACAGGGCGGTAAGCTTTTAGCCAGCTACCAATCCTGTATGAATCCAGAAAAAACTGATTTTATGATCGATCTGGGCTGCCGGTACGAAGGAATGAGTGAATACAAGCCCACCTACATCCGCCCCAACGACGATCTGGATAGCCTTGCCAACGCAGCCTACGTGATCTACGAAGATGCCGTAAAGGTTTCTGCCACCACCGGCAAGGAAACCGCCATCATTGAAAAGCCCTATTTCAACCGAACGGTAGAGCATTTCTGCTCCCACCGCCACACCCCCACCAGCGGCAATAAATACAGCGACGCTGTGGTGATCAACGGCAACACTGCATACTTGGCGCAAAAACTTTTCTATGAGTATTATCAACATGGAAACATCTACACCAAGGAGATCGTAAGAAAGGTGATCAACACCCTGCTGGGCGAGGACATCAGCATCCGCACCGATCTGCCTGCCCAAGGCATTCTGACCCTCACCCAGCAAGGGGACCGTCAGATGGTACATACCCTCTACGCCTCTCCCGTTCGCCGGGGCGATGCCATTGAGATCATCGAAGATATTATCCCGCTCTATCATGTAAAGGTTTCCCTGCGGAGCGACTGCGCACCCAAAGCAGTAACCCTGGTACCCGAAAATACCCCCGTTCCCTTTGAATACAAGGATGGACGGATCGAATTCAACGTGCCCAAGATCGATTGCTGGCAGATCACCGAAATCCAATTTTAAGCAAATAAAAAGGTGCCTGCAAGGTTCATTCCTTGCAGGCACTTTTTATTTGTTATTCCACAAGCTTGCGCAATATGGTCACAGCATCGCCAAGAGAGATTTTTCCGTCTTTATTGTAATCTGCTCCGCCCATGTGCATATAAGGTACAGGCGTATTCACCACATGACGCATAATTACCGTGGCATCGGTGGGGGTAAGATGCCCATCGCCATCCACATCTACCACGCCGGTACTTTGCATTCGTCCGCATTCACAAATATAATCTTCAGGAACGCTCTCCCATTCATATTTATGGGCGTGCAATTCTTGAATGTAGTCCAGTAAAGGAACAGTATACGAAATTGAATCATCCCCCTCGCAACCATGCGCACTAACAGTGCCAAGGAAATTGACCTGTCCGCTTTGCAATAGTTTGAACTTTATGGTAAACAGCGTTCCGGCCGAAGTATCAGTTTTCATATGCAAATCAAAACATGTCAATTTAATATAACCCTCTTCGTAACCCTCTTCGTCGATGTTCATTTTATGAGTAAGCTTATTGAGGGCATTCCCCGTCACACGACTTTCCGCATCCATTTTGAGCATAGCAGGATCATACTCCACAAGAAGATCAAAAACATAAAATCCCGGATTATCTTTCAAAACTGCGGTTAATGTAACGATATTTTCATCATCAATTTCCGCATGTAATGTCACCAGCGGGTCCCCCTCATAACGGCTCTCTATTTTTTGGCAAACACCACATTGCCTGGAGTACTGTACCTGAGGCGTTTCTGTGGCAGAAATCTCCTCTTTCCATCTGCCCCATTGATGTCCTAACGCAGGGTAAGTCTTTGAATCAATATACCCACACAAAGTACATTTTCTTTCCAGATACCCCTCCTCGTCACATGTGCTGTCTTTTTTATCTATTTGTGTGTAGCTGTGCCCCACGATTTTAGTGTGCATTTCATCAGTGTCGCAAACAACACGATGATTTGTGGGATTAAGAGGTGTGTACACATGTCTTTCAAAACACGGCTCGTCTATAAGTGTAACAGTACAATCCCGGTCGGGCACCACAAAAGTGGTTCCTTTAATAGGTTCCCCGTCCAAGGTACAATAGGGATCTTGAAGTCCGGTGGCATCCACGGTAAATTCCGTGCCGGAAACTGCATAGTATTGATCCGTTTCGTTTACGGTAATACAAACCGGAACTCCTACCGTTCTGCCGCCCACAAGGGCAAGGGTATTGTTTTCCACAGTAAATGTGGCATTGTTGAGTTGTTTATTCAAATCATATGCCAGTTTTACGGCATCCTCCGGCATCGTTTCGGCACCGGCGGTATCACCTCCGCCGATCACAGCCAAGGTATCAGTAGGCTTGCCGTATACCGCTTCAACGGTACCACTGTTATTACCGATCGCCACACCGGTTTTACCGTTTCCGATAACAGTTCCTTGGGCGATCCCCCGTTGTACAGTGCCATCGTTTTCGCCGGCAATGCCACCGATACACAAATTGGAGATCGGCGAGATCGTGGCAGTTACACCATAGTGATCAGAAGGACGCAGTGCGCCGCTATCGTTATAGCCCACTTCTACCCCGTTCAGATCGTAAACCTGGGTCAATCGCTCATATGCCGTTACATTCACTGCATCCTTGGAAACCAAAATATGATCGATCGCCTTCCCGCCGGTAGCCGGCACGGTATTGCTCATGGTGCCGTCGTGTGTTGTAATATCACTGCTGGTAGGATTAAACAGCAATCGAACATTTTCCAAATCGGTGTTTTTAATTGCATTGTAAGCACCTGTGCCGATCTCACAATTAAAGTCACCGGCGGCAATAAAGATCGCCTCGGGATATTCCGCCTTCAGTGCATTGATATAATCCCGCACCACGCCGGCACCGTTAACCTTTACTATTTCCTTTAAATCCAAATGAACATTGTAAATTGCAAGAAGATTACCGGTGCCGCGATCTTCCAGCATCATCCAGGTACACATGCGGAAATTGGAAGCGTCGTCGCTTGTATCATTAGGCGTGGAGGTGCCATACTTTAATTCTTTTGTCGGGTCTACCTCATTCAGCCAAAATTCCCCTTTGATCTCGTTGCCGGCATCATCGGTGGCAACTTTAAACTTATTGGTATCGTATGCGATCTGAACGCCCTCTGCCGGTGTTTCACTATAGGAACGGGCATTGCCGTAAATGGCATAATTTCTTCCATCGATCAGGTTAGGCAGATGTTCTGCAAAATAATCGCTCCAGGGGGGCGCTTGCCACTTATTCCCGGTTTTTGTAAAGCTTACCTCTTGGAAGAACAGAATATCTGCATTGGCATCGTGGATCCGGGTAAGCATACCCGGTCTTCTGGTTTTTTCCGAGATCTTCGTACCATAACTATAATAATCATTATCCCCCCACTGGCAAACATTTTGCGTTAGAAGTTTATACGAGGAAATCTCTGTTGTTGTTTCAAAGCCCACGCTGGCGTGAGAAATACAGTTGATGATCTCTCCGTTATTTTTACCGGCGATACCGCCCACATAGGCATTACCGTAAATCTCACAGTCTTCTGCCAAGGTGACGTTGCGGATCAAACCGTCATTGACCCCGAAAAGGCCCTGATAATTTTTGTTTGTGTGAATGGTAAGCCCGCTGATCGTATAACCGTTCCCATCAAAAACACCGGTAAACGGCATCGTTAAAGTTCCGATGGCTTCAAACTCTGTTTCAGATAGATCGATATTTTGCGTTAAAATATAGAATCCGCCTAAATCCTCGGAAACCTCTAACAGTTCCGCAGGAGAAGATATTTCTTTCGGTTGCTCCCATTTGGCATAATAAGTAACATCCTTCGCCAAATCGGCGGGAACAGCAGTGTAGACCTTGCCGGTTAACTCTGCATTATCACACCAGCCCAACAGGCAATAATCAGTTTTTATAACGGTACTGTTGCCGGGAAGTACCTGGTTCTTGCCATATATATAGTTATCCGGCGGTGTTTGCAAAAATTCCCCGCCATTTAGTTCGTACCGGATGGAATAGTGCTTGTTCTCTAAAGAAAGATTCAGGGTTGCATCGCCGGACACCACCCAGTCTTCGGAAATTGCCACACCACCCTGATCAACACCAACCACCGTGTAACCGGTGAATTCCGGGTAAGTAAGAGTATTGCCCCATTTGGCATAAACATAACGGGCATCCAACACTTGATCATCAGAATCGGTGGCGGTATAAGTAATGCGATAAATCGCATTGTCCGGATCTAATGCGGGACCATAGGAAGCATTTGCCCACAGTCCGGCATTGGCTTGGGTACCGGAGGCGGTGTTCAAAAGCCATGCTGCCTCCCCACTTAAAAGGCGTGCCCGGGAAAGGGTTTGCTGGCCGCTTACGGGTGTGACACTAAAAACATCATCCAAAAAATAGCAATTTTCATGGGTACTTCTTTGAGAAACAGGAAAAACCTCTATGCCATTTACCGGGCCCACAGAAATACAATTTTTTGTGTTGGTAAATGCATCACTATTGTTATCGTATCCGCACCCGCTGAAGGATGCATTATCCTGCCGGGCAGAATTGACGGCACCCATGGTACCGTAGTTGATGCAACCGATAATGTTCACATTTTTCGTGGCTGCCACAATACCGATATTTTGGGTCTCGCTGGTATCGGAAGAATACACCGACACATGATTTTCAATATTTTGTACCGTGCCGTTGCGCAATAAGGCGGCCAACACAGCAGGGCGAGTAGCAGCGGCGTTGATAGAACCTTCGTCCAAAATGATGTTTTGGAGCACGCCGCCCTCTACATAGGCAAACAAAGCCTGGTGCTTTCCGCATTCGGTTTGATCAAAATTTATATTTATAAAGTGATGATATTGACCATCAAAAACTCCGCAAAAGGCAACGTCACCGGTTCCCGCATTTCCGCCGGAGGAGGAGGTTAAGATGCCAATAGGCGTCCAGGTTTCATAGCCCGAAAAATCCAGATCGGCAGTTACGCAAACTGTTTTTCCCGCAAAAGTAGTAACCCCTTCATTTACCAGCGTAGCCATTGCCGCCAATTCATCGGCCGTTCCCACTGTATAAATATCCGAATCAGGATAGGTTTCCGCCTCTGTTACACTGGGATAATCCCCCTCAACGTGTAAAACGATCTGATCTAAAAAGTCAACGGCGATCTTTGCCCCCGCTTGGTAGGTTTCCTCTTCAAAAACAGCATGCAGCACAGCGGAGCCGTCATAGGTGGTGGGCACCGCATAATCGTTGATATAATAATATATCCCGGCTTCGATCAGCACGCCGTCCCGGTAAACCTTTTGTTGCACCGAGCCAATCACATCGCCCACCTTTCCGGAGAAGGCAAGCTGACCATCTTTTACAGTAAACGTACGGGAATCGGTTCCGGTAGCCCGGTTTAAAATGCCCGCCATCTGAATGGGATTAAGAGTCGTGATTTTTACAGCATTATGCTCATTATACTTATCATCGCAGATGCCGGCGAGATAGTAGTTATCGGAAAAATCGCCGGTCACACGGTCCCGGTTGCGGCAGATGGTATCGTAATAAGGCGTTGTGCCGGTAATAACGCCGCTATCCACAATGGTGCCGCCGCTATAGCAGCCGTGCAGTTCAATGGCATCGCCATTGCCGCTCCAGCCCACAATACCGCTACCGCCAATGGAAACGGTACGGATAGTGCCCAGGTTAAAGCAACCATAGATCTTGGCAGGAATATACGGAGAATCATTTAATGTTCTGGGGCGTGCCACGCCGGCAATACCGCCCACGCCGTCTGCCCCGCTGGTTAAAGAGATATCTGCCTTATTATAACAGTTCATAATAATGCAGGAATCTGCATAACCGGCAATACCACCGGCACGGTTCTTTCCGGCCACACTGCCGCTTTCAATCCCAATATTTTTAAGAGTAGTATTATATGCATAGCCAAAAAGACCCACACCGTTTTGCTCGGGTAAATTAATAGCGATATTGGAGATGGTATGCTTTTGCCCATTGTAAACCCCTTTAAAGGGTGCGTTTGCATCAAAATTTCCGATCGGCGTAAAAGGTTCCTCGTTTAAATTGATGTCCTGTGTTTGCAAGAAGGTGCGTCCCTCCAAGGAATCGCCCCCATTTACAACATCTGCAAGGGTTTCCAGGTCTTCCCGATCTGCCACAAAAAAGGTATAGTAATTGGCATATTCTTCCTTTCCCAAATCTTTTGCATAGGGAATTGCGTTCGCAGCCGTACCGGCAAATACCATGCCGCTCAGCAACGAAAGTGCCACACAAATTGTAGTGAAAATCGCAATCAATCTTTTTTGCATTACTACTACCTCTTTTTCCGGGTAGATAAATCTAACCCATTTTATACTTATCTATTTTAAGTATATAACATTATAAAGAAAATTGCAAGCAAGAAAAAAATGCCACTCGGTGTAAAAATACACCGAGTGGCATAATCTTTAATTATTTATACAAGGGGCCGTAAGTTGCACAAGCACGGTAATCGGCAGATTGCGCATCCTCGGTGCCAAAGGCAGCCCATGCATGAGGACGGAAGATCTTGCCCTCCTCCACGTTATGCATATTCACGGGAATACGCAGCATGGAAGCCAGGGTGATCAGATCAGCGCCCACATGACCGTAAACGGTCACGCCATGGTTAGCGCCCCAATTAGCCATTACGCTATACACATCCTTGAATGCACCCTCGCCGGTCAGGTTGGGCACAAACCAGGTAGTGGGCCAGGTTTTATCGGTACGCTCATCAATGGGGGTATGGATCTCGTCGGGCAGATCCACGGTATAACCCTCTGCCAGCTGCAGTACAGGGCCAATTCCTTCGATCATGTTTACCCGCAGCATGGTAACAGGCATTTCTGCCTTGCAGCGGAAGTGGCTGGAGAACCCGCCGCCACGGAAATATTCGTAGTTAGCACGCCGCCAGTCGGTGGCATCCAGGCAAGCCTTCATATCGGCATCGGTCATTTCCCAGAAGGGTTTCATGCAGCCTTCGCCGGCTTCATTTTTGGCAGCACCGCTGCCATCCAAAGCGGTGGCGCCGCTATTGATCAGGTGGATAAAGCCGTTGGCAGCCTTCCCCTCCGGCTTCATGCCGGTAACCCGCTCGCAAGCCTCGGGACTCCAGTAAGTACGCACATCGTGGAAGCAGGGAGCAGATTTGGTAACCAAAGTACCCAGCATCATGGCAACGCCGTTCAGGGTATCGTTTTCGGTAGCAAAGGGAACAGGAGCCTTAGCACCGGTCCAGTCGAAAGTGGAAGCCATAATAGCCTCGGTAAAGTCGCCGTTGGGGAGCCAGTCGGTCCAGTTCCGCTGGCCCTGGAAACCGCCTGCTACAGCGTTTTTACCCAGCGCCTCTTCATGCCAGCCCATTTCGTCCAGTTTGGGATTGCCGTAGAAAATATCCTTTACGATAATAGACATCTTGGCAATAAATTCCCAATCCTTATCGGCAGGAACTACCTTGGAGCGGCGGATAATCTCCGGCAGATCCTTGCCCTCGTTAATATCCAAGCCCTCTTTGCAGTTGGCCTTGATCCAAGCCAGTGCCTTTTCGTATTCTTCGTGATCGTAGATCTCCAAAGTGATACGGCGCACAATATCAGTCATATCCACCCACTCGGGACGAATGCCAAAATACTTTTGGAACAGATCGGCATTGCAGTAGCTGCCGGCAATACCCATAGATACACCGCCCAGGTTTACATAGGCTTTATTCTTCATCCAACCAATGGCAACAGAGCAGTTGGCAAACCGCAGAATCTTTTCTTTCACATCTTCGGGTACGGAGCGATCGCCCATATCCTGCACATCATGGCCATAGATGGAGAAAGCGGGCAGTCCTTTCTGAGCATAAGCGGCCATAACAGCAGCAAGATAAACTGCGCCGGGACGCTCGGTGCCGTTAAAGCCCCACACAGCCTTAATGGTATTGGGGTCCATATCAAAGGTTTCGGAGCCGTAGCACCAGCAGGGGGTTACAGTAAGAGTAGCCACCACATTTTCACCGGCAAACTGATTGGCGCAGGTAGCCGCCTCGGCGCCACCGCCGATGGTGGTGTTACTGATCACGCACTGCACAGGGGTGCCATCGGGATAACGCAGGGTGCCTTCGATCAGCTCTTTGGCAGCCTGTGCCATACCCATGGTTTGCTCCTCCAGGCTTTCACGTACGCCGCCCCAGCGGCCATCGATACAGGGTCTGATACCAATTTTGGGATACAACATGGTTTTAATTCCTTTCTTTACTGAATTTTGATTGCAATTACACGCATTCTATGCTAATCTAATTGTATTATAAAACATTTTTTCTGTCAATGCTTGGCAAATAATAGGTTCAAAATAGGAGAAAATTCACTTTTATGAATTATAGCCGTTTATACGAAAACAAAAAACAGGGCACCGCCGAATTTCCCTTGGAATACTACTTTTTAGACGAAAACCATCCCAATTACCAAATGCCCTTTCATTGGCAGCTGGAGTATGAACTAATTTGGGTCCAGGAGGGCACATTTTCCCTCACCTTAGATGGTAAAGGATATACCCTTTACAGCGGAGATGCCGCCTGGATCGGCGAAGGAATCGTGCACGGCGGCTTTCCCGAAAACTGCGTTTACCGTTGCCTGGTATTTGACCTGCACGCACTAATGAACAACACCCCTTTATGTGCCCGCAGCGCCGCCGCTTTTACCGCAGATCCCCGCAGCCATACCGCCATTTTCGCTAAAAACAGCGAAGAATCCGAGCATATCCGCAAGATCTTTGAAACGGCAGAGAAAAAAGATGCAGGCTATGAATGGACCACCATCGGTTTGATCTGGCAATTAATGGGCAGCCTGATGGGTCAGCAAGAAACCGCCCTTCCCCACGCTCGCCAGGTCAAGCAGCTAAAGCATGTGCTCTCCTATATCCGCAAGCATTTTGATGACCCTGTTACCCTTGCCGAATTGGCAGAGGTGGCAGAGATGGCGCCCCGCTATTTTTGCCGTGCCTTTGCCGCCATGACCGGCAAGACTCCCATTGCCTATCTGAACTACTACCGCATTGAGCAAGCAGCAGAGCGGTTGCTGCTCACCGACGACCGCATTACTGATATTGCTTTTTCCTGCGGCTTTAACGATGCCGGCTACTTTACCAAAGCCTTTACCAAACAAAAGGGGCTCTCCCCCTCCCAATTCCGCAAACAGAACATTCACTAAAAAGAGGATGTAAAAAATCTTGAGATTTTTTACATCCCCTTTTTTAAAGTTCCGTAACTGCCCCAATGAAAATGGGCAGGTTATTTTCCCGATCTATAATAAAATAAATAAAAGGACGATCCAGCTTCACAAACCGATCCACCATCATGGCACTTTTGTCCTCGAATTCCACTGCGGTTACCGCACCTGCCCGGGTGCCGTTTTCATTCACATCTATAAAGGTTTTGTGCATTACACGGCTCACATAGATGTTGCCTTTTTCCGAAACTGCCATGGAGGCAAATTCTGCACGGTCCTGATCAAATGCCCGCTTCATCCCTATGGATTTCAGCATTTTATTCAGTGTAAAATTACACTCATGGCTAAATTTAGGCAAATGGACCTCCACCGACGTTCGCTGCACGTTTTTCAGGGTATCCTGCAAAGACTCCGCTGTGAGCTCATTCATGTATTCATAAAGATCCACGCCCTCCCGGGGAAGCAAGGCACCAAATTGATAGCGCCCGCCGGCATAGTTTTTTAAAAATCCGGTTGCCCGGGTATCCTCCAGAAAATAGCTTTCGGTGGAAAGCATCATCTCTCCCTCCTGCCGGGTGCCGCTATAGGCGGTGAATTGGCCGGGAAATACGTTGTTCTCCTTATAAACCTGTTGCCATTCCCCATCAAACGTCAGGGCGTTGATCAGGTACATCACCACATCATCCTCGATCTCCTCCAATAAGCCGAGGATCATTTCATCGGTTTGCTCTGCTACCCAATAGTTTATATCCTCTACGGTGGAAGCATCAAAGGGAGCCTTAAAAATTTGGGCATCGTAATAGTTGGCAGTTTTTTCTAAGAATTCTTTTTTTACCTCTAATCGCTCCGCATCCCGATACCAAACAGAGTTTCCCAGATGCAACGTCGCCTTTTCATGGAAGGGAATGTTTTCCAAATAGTAGGCCATATAGCTGTTCAGATCCTCCACGGAATACCCGCCCAGCACAGTCAGCATCTCTGCGGCGGTTTCTCCTTGGGCGCCATTTGCCGCCATAGCCAGAGCCGCTGCCACCGAAAGGGGCGAGATCAGCAGATTTTTTCCCGGTTCTTCTGCAGCCCCCTGCCGAAGCAGTTCCAGCCCCAGTGCTGTTTGCGCCCGGTAAAATGCGGCATCCGGCTCTTTCCGGGAAGTGGCATCAACCGTTAGCCCCTTGGTAAGATCCACAATATTTTCGCTGTACTTTATTGGCAATATCTGCTCCCCTTGCTCCATATCGGGAATTTCCACCGGAGCACACCCCGAAATCCACAAACAACCAAGCATCAAAAATAAGATCAACCGTTTCATCTTTTACACCTCCGTAAGGAATACGAATCAAAATTGGAAAATGTTGCATTAAAAAATGGGTGCCCGGCACCCATTTTTTTAATTTGCTTTTGTTTCGCAATAAATGCAGCGATAAACCCGATTTTCCTGATCGGTCAGGCGGAAAATATGCGGTAATTCCTGTTCGGTGGTGGTAATGCACCGAGGATTTTTACAATGAATAACATTTTTAAGCTCTGCAGGCAGTGCAATGGAGCGTTTTTCCACCAGCACACCGTCCTTGATAATATCCACGGTTACCCCCGGATCCACATAGCCCAGAATATCCATATCCGGGCGAATATCTGCATCGATCTTAATAATATCTTTACTGCCCATCTTGTTGCTGTGTACATTCTGCATGATCGCCACCGGGCAGGAAAGGCGATCCAGTTTAAGCAAATGGTAAAGTTCCATCCCCTTGCCGGCAGTGATATGATCGATCACGATCCCGTTTTTAATGGCATCTATTTTCATACTTCCACCTCCAGCAATTTCAGGATCAGCGCCATCCGCATATACTTGCCGTTAAGCACCTGCTTAAAGTAGCAGGCTCTGGGATCTTCGTCCACACCCACGCTGATCTCGTTTACCCGAGGCAGGGGGTGCAGCACAGCAAGGTCGCTTTTGGCTTTTTTCAGTTTCTCCGGAGTAAGGATATAGCTATCCTTTAACCGCAGATAATCCTCTTCGTTAAAGAACCGCTCCCGCTGAACACGGGTCATGTAAAGAATATCCAGTTCCGGCAAAGCCCCCTCCAGATCGGTAGTCTGGGTATAGGGAATTCCCTTTTGGCTCAGCATATCCTTTTTAACATAGCTGGGCAGCTTTAACTCTTCCGGAGAGATCAGCACAAACTTATTATCGTTGTAGCGGGAAAGGGCAGCAATAAGGGAATGTACGGTTCTGCCAAACTTTAAGTCCCCGCATAAACCAATGGTCAGCCCGGTAAATCTTCCCTTTTCCCGCCAAATGGTCAAGAGATCTGCCAAGGTTTGGGTGGGATGATTATGCCCGCCGTCCCCGGCATTGATCACCGGAATGGAAGCGTTCATGGCAGCCACCAGCGGAGCGCCCTCCTTGGGATGGCGCATGGCAATAATATCCGCATAGCAACTAACGGTTTTGGCGGTATCTGCCACGCTTTCGCCCTTGGCTGCCGAAGAACTGCCGGCGCTTGCCATGGAAAGCACATTGCCGCCCAACTCATACATTGCCGCCTCAAAACTCAGGCGGGTACGGGTGGAGGGCTCAAAAAAGAGGGTTGCCAACTTTTTATAGCGGCAGCTGTCCCGATACTTTTCCGGTTTAGCAATAATATCCTCTGCCAAGGCGATCAGCTCGTCCAGTTCCTCGGTAGAAAGTTCTAAAATGTCGATCAAACTTTTCATTATTTTGCACCGTTTACTGCCAGATAGTTTTTGATCCGGGCAACATTTTCGGCATTCTTCTCGTCCTCTTCCAGATACTCGATAATATCGTAAACATCCACCACAGAGTATACGGGGAAGCCGAATTCATCGGAGATCTCCTGCATAGCGCCCTTTTCACCCTGGCCCTTCTCTTTCCGGTCTACCATCACAAAGGTGGCAACCACTTTGGCACCCTTCAGGGTGGAAAGATTGCTCATGCTCTCCCGAATGGCGGTGCCGGCAGTAATCACATCTTCCACGATCACGATCTCTTCACCCTCGCCGGGAACATAGCCCACAAAGATGCCGCCTTCCCCGTGATCCTTGGCTTCCTTCCGGTTAAAGAAGAAGGGCACATCCAAGCCATTCTTTGCCAATGCAACAGAAGCAGAAACCGCAATGGAGATGCCTTTATAGGCAGGTCCATACAGCACAGTCTTTTTGTTGCCCACCTTTTCGAAGTAGGCCTTGGCGTAGAATTCTCCTAATTTTGCGATCTGCTCCCCGGTTTTAATTTCGCCGGCGTTTACAAAGTAGGGGATCTTTCTGCCGCTTTTAGCAGTAAAATCGCCAAATTTTAATACATTGGCACTCTCTAAAAACTGAATAAACTCTCTTTTATAACCTTCCATCTTCCTTCTCCTTAATCACAAAATTCGCTCACACAGCGGCGATAGGCTGCCACAGGATCTTCGGCAGCAGTAATGGGGCGCCCCACCACAATGTAATCACTGCCGATCTTCTTGGCTTCGGCAGGGGTCATTACCCGCTTTTGATCTCCCACATCTCCATCGGCAAAGCGTACACCGGGAGTAACAGTAAGGAAGTTTTTACCGCAGGTATCATGCACCTTGCCCGCCTCCAAAGGAGAGCAAACCACGCCATCCAAGCCAGCCTTTGCAGCGTTAGAGGCATAATGCATTACCACCTGATCAATAGGCTCTTTGATCAGCAGATCCCGCTCCATTCTCTCCTGGTCGGTGGAGGTAAGCTGGGTAACAGCGATCAGCAAGGGGCGGGTGCCATCGGGACGAGTTAAGCCCTCCAATGCACCCTCCATCATGGAAATGGTGCCGGCGGCGTGGAGGTTGGTCATATCCACATCCAACCGGGAAAGCACTGCCATGGCCTTTTTCACGGTGTTGGGGATGTCGTGAAGTTTCAGATCCAAAAAGATCTTATGCCCCCGCTCTTTCAGTTCCCGCACGATGGCGGGACCCTCGGCATAAAACAGCTCCATGCCGATCTTTAAAAAGGGCTTGCGCTCTTCGTTCTTAAACAGATCCAGGAACTTTAAAGTGTCCTCTTTGCTGGCAAAATCGCAAGCAATAATTACATCTCTTCCCATTAGTGTGCTCCTCCTATAATCGATTCGAGATCGGTGATCCCGTATTTTTCCATAACGCGGGGCAGATCCTCAATGATCTTTTTAGATGCAAAAGGATCCCGCAGATTGGCGGCACCCACCTCCACAGCGGTGGCGCCTGCCAGCATCATTTCGATCACATCCTCGGCAGTGGAAACGCCGCCCATGCCCACGATAGGCAACTTAACAGCCTCATAGACCTGGTAGATCATTCTCAATGCCACCGGCATAATAGCAGGCCCGGAAAATCCGCCCATTTTATTTGCCAGGATGGGCTTTTTCTTTTTCAGGTCGATCCGCATTCCCAAGAGGGTATTGATCAGGCTGATCCCATCGGCACCTGCATCGGCGCAGGCTTTTGCAATGCTCACAATATCCGTTACATTGGGGGTGAGCTTCATAATGATAGGCTTATTGGTCACCTTACGCACTTCCGCAGTAACCGAAGCCGCCGCCTTGGGATCGGTACCAAAGCTCATGCCGCCGCCGTGTACATTGGGGCAGGACACATTGATCTCGAACCAGCCGACCTGCTCTTCCCCATCCAGTTTCTTTACCGTTTCCCGGTAATCATCCAAAGAAAAGCCGCTCACATTCGCCATCACCGGATCGGTGAAACAGGCCTTTAGTTTGGGTAATTCCTCGGCAAGAACCTTATCCACACCGGGGTTTTGCAAGCCCACTGCATTGAGCAGACCTTCGGTGCATTCTGCAATGCGGGGGGTGGGATTGCCAAAGCGGGGCTCCAGGGTAGTTCCCTTAAAGGAAAGGGAGCCCAACACATTAATATCATAAATTTCGGCAAACTCATAGCCGAACCCAAAGGTGCCGCTGGCGGGAATAATGGGATTTTTGATCTCTACGCCGCAAAGGCTGACTTTTGTGTTTACCATACGATCTCCTCCCGTTCCAGTACCGGACCCTCTTTACAGATCCGCTTGTTGCCGTATTTGGTTTTGCAAGAGCAGCCCATGCAAGCGCCAAAGCCGCAACCCATCCGCTCTTCAAAGCTATATTGCCCGGAGGTGGTTACCACCCCTTCAATAGCCTTAAACATGGGTTCGGGACCGCAGGTGCAAAAATAGTCGTAATCCAGCCCTTTCATGGCATCGGTCACAAAGCCTTTTACCCCCACAGAGCCATCGGCGGTGGCTACTGTAACCGCAACCCCCAGTGCTTCAAACTCCTTTTGTAAAAAGATCTCCTCTGCCGTGTTAAAGCCCAAAACCACATGGGGCTTTTTGCCGGCGGCAAGCAGGGCTTTGCACAGCCCATAGAGGGGCGGAACCCCCACACCGCCGCCGATCAGCAACGGCTTTTCACCGCATTTTTCCACACAGTAGCCGTTGCCCAGCCCCACCAGCAGATCCAACTGCTCGCCGGCAGGCATTTGGCTCATCTGCTCAGTACCGCCGCCCACAACCTTATAGATCAAGGTAATGGCGGTATCGCTCCAATCGCAAATGGAAATGGGGCGGCGCAGATATTTCCCCGCCAGCAGAATATTCACAAACTGCCCCGGGGCAGTGATTGCAGAGGTATCCCCCTGCAACACCATTTTATAAACATCCTTGGCGATCTTTTCCTGATTTAAGATTGTATAAATTCCTTGCTTCATCACGCACCTCACGCATCAATTGTGGAGATACACAAAGTAGTTTCTTCCAATACATCCAGCAATACCTTTACCGTATCCAGCGAAGTAAAGATGGTCACATTATTCTCGGTGGCACAGCGGCGGATCTGGTGACCGTCGCTTTCCTGGCCGGCAGAATTAATATCCTTGGTGTTGATCACATAGGCAATATGACCCTGGCGAAGTGCCTCGGGAATTTCCTCGCTGCCGTCGCCGATCTTGTTCAGCACATGGGTGCGGATACCGTTTTTGATCAGGAATGCGGCAGTTCCCTTGGTGGCTTGAATATTAAAGCCCAGGTTATAGAACCGGCGGATCAAAGGCAGTGCCTCTTCCTTATCATCGTCGGCAATGGTGGCAAATATGGTACCGTAATTTTGCAATTTCATACCGGATGCCTGCAAGGCTTTGTACAGGGCGCGGTTCAGTTTATCGTCGTAACCGATGGCCTCGCCGGTGGATTTCATTTCGGGAGAAAGGTAAGCATCCAGTCCCCGGATCTTATTAAAGGAGAACACGGGAACCTTCACATAACAACGTTTTTTCTCTTCGGGATAAATATCAAAGATGCCCTGCTCTTTCAGGCTCTTGGCCAAAATAACCTCGGTGGCAATATCTGCCAGGCTGTAGCCGGTTGCTTTGGAAAGGAAGGGAACCGTACGGGAAGAACGGGGATTTACTTCGATGATAAATACGTTATCGTTCTTATCCACAATAAACTGGATGTTATAAAGACCGATGATGCCGATCCCCAGCCCCAGTTTTTTGGCATACTGCAGAATGGTGCCCTTTACCTTATCGGAGATACTAAAGGTGGGATACACGCTGATGGAGTCGCCGGAGTGAACACCGGTACGCTCTACCAATTCCATAATGCCGGGCACAAATACATCCCGCCCGTCGCAAATGGCGTCTACTTCCACTTCTTTACCGGCGATATACTTATCTACCAATACCGGCTTGTCCTCGTCGATCTCCACAGCGGTCTTCAGGTAGTTGCGCAGTTGCGCTTCGTCGGCAACGATCTGCATAGCCCTGCCGCCCAGCACAAAGGAGGGACGTACCAATACGGGATAGCCGATCTCGGCGGCAGCAGCAACACCGTCTTCGATCTTGGTTACTGCACGGCCCTTGGGCTGGGGAATTTCCAGATCCCGCAGGATCTTTTCAAAACTGCCCCGGTCCTCTGCCCGCTCAATGGCGGCACAATCGGTACCGATGATCTGAACCCCTCTTGCCATCAAAGGCTCTGCCAGGTTGATGGCGGTTTGACCGCCCAAAGAAGCAATCACACCAATGGGCTTTTCAAACTCGATGATGTTCATAACATCCTCGGTGGTCAGCGGCTCAAAATACAGCTTATCGGAGCAGGTATAGTCGGTGGAAACGGTTTCCGGGTTATTATTGATAATAATGGCTTCATAGCCGGAATTCTTAATGGTGGTAACTGCATGAACGGTGGAATAGTCGAACTCTACACCCTGCCCAATACGGATAGGACCTGCACCCAGCACCACGATCTTTTTGCGATCGGTGAGCACCGATGCATTCTCTCCCTGATAGGAGGAATAGAAATACGGAATATAGGCATTGGTATGGCAGGTATCTACCATGCGGTAAACGGGCATCATCCCCTGCTCTTTGCGGGTGTTGTAGATCTCCAGTTCAGTGGTATCCCAAAGTTTGGCGATAAATTTATCGCTAAAGCCCATGGTCTTGGCTTGTTTCAGCACAGCAAGATCGCCCTTATTGGCAGAAACACTCTTTTCCATCTCCACGATCCGGGCAAAGGCCTCCAGGAAGTACGGCGTGATCTTGGTGGCATCGTGCAGGGCTTCAATGGTTTCGCCCCGACGCATCAGCTCGGTCACGGCAAAGATATTATCATCCCGGAACTCGGAAATATAATCGTAGAGTTCTTCGTTGGTCTTATGGTCAAATTTAGGCAGGTGATAATGGCAAGCGCCGATCTCCAGGGAGCGAACCGATTTCAGCAAGCACTCCTCCAAAGTGGAGCCGATCCCCATTACCTCGCCGGTGGCTTTCATTTGAGTGCCTAAGGTGTTGGGCGCTGCGGCAAATTTATCAAAGGGGAATCTAGGCAGCTTTGCCACCACATAATCCAGCGCCGGTTCAAAGGCGGCGGTGGTATTAGCAATAGCAATATCCTCCAGTGCCATGCCCACAGCGATTTTAGCCGTCACCCGGGCAATGGGGTAACCGGAAGCCTTGGACGCCAGCGCAGAAGAACGGGACACACGGGGGTTTACTTCGATCAGGTAATACTCGCTGGTAGTGGGATTTAAAGCAAACTGCACATTACAGCCGCCCTCGATCTTCAGGGCACGAATGATCTTAATGGCGCTATCGTTGAGCATCTTCAAATCATGGTCGTTCAAGGTCATAATGGGCGCCACAACTAAAGAGTCGCCGGTGTGCACACCAACGGGATCAATGTTTTCCATTCCGCAGATGGTGATGGCATTATCATTGGAATCCCGCATCACCTCGAATTCGATCTCTTTATAGCCCTTTACGCTCTTTTCGATCAATACCTGGTGCACCGGAGAAAGCTTGAATGCATTAACGCCCAGTTCTACCAATTCTTCTTCATTATAGGCAAAACCGCCGCCGGTACCGCCCAAGGTAAAGGCGGGGCGCAGCACCACAGGATAACCGATCCGTTTGGCAGCCTCTTTGGCTTCCTCTACGCTATAGGTGATCTCGGAGGGGATGGTGGGCTCGCCGATCTCGATACACAGTTCTTTAAACAGTTCCCGGTCTTCGGCACGCTTAATGCTTTCGCTGCTGGTACCCAGCAGTTCCACTTCACACTCTTTTAAAATGCCCTTCTTTTCCAGCTGCATTGCCAGGTTCAAGCCGGTCTGACCGCCGATTCCGGGCACAATGGCATCCGGGCGCTCATAGCGCAGGATCTTTGCGATATATTCCAAAGTTAAAGGCTCCATATAAACCTTATCAGCAATGGTGGTATCGGTCATAATGGTGGCGGGGTTGGAGTTGCAAAGCACCACCTCATACCCCTCTTCCTTCAATGCCAGGCAAGCCTGGGTGCCGGCATAGTCGAACTCTGCCGCCTGACCGATCACAATGGGACCGGAACCAATAATTAAGATCTTTTTGATGTCTGTTCTTTTAGCCATAACGTCCTCCTGAATCTATCTTTTGTTACTATTATAAACTACTTTATCGCCGCAAACCGTTAAAAGGCAAACGCCGTTTACCCGATCCCCTGCAAAAGGCGTTGCCCGCCCCAGGGTCAAAAACTCGTTGGGATCCACCGTATATTCCCCATCCAGATCCCACAGAGTAAATCCATTTTCCGGCAAACCGAACCGCTTGCGGGGATTATCGCTCATCAGGGCAATCAATTTTTCCAGCGAAATAATGCCGGTTTTTACCAAGCCGGTATACAGTTCCGCAAAAGCGGTCTCCAGCCCCACAACCCCCATCATACTGCCCGCCAAACCCTTGGCTTTTTCTTCGGCAGAATGAGGTGCATGGTCGGTGGCGATCATATCGATGGTACCGTCTTGGATCCCCTCGATCAGCGCCAGGCGATCTTCCTCACTCCGTAGCGGCGGATTCATTTTAAACCGCCCGTCCTCCTGCAGATCTTTATCGCTTAACAATAAATAATGGGGAGCAGTCTCACAGGTCACATCCACGCCCCGGGCTTTCGCCGCCCGGATCAGCGCCACGCTCTCCTTGGTAGAGATATGGCACACATGATAGGCACAACCCAACTCCTCTGCCAGCCGCAGATCCCGCTCAATGGGCTTCCATTCGCTCTCGGAACAGATTCCCTTGTGACCGTGGGCTCTGGCATATTCTCCATCGTGAATATAGCCGCCTCGCAACAAAGAATTTTCTTCACAGTGGGCAACAATGATCTTGCCCAATGCCTTGGCACGGCGCATTGCCTCCCGCATCATTTCTTCACTCTGCACGCCACGTCCGTCGTCGGAAAAGGCAATAACATTGGGTGCCATAGCTTTTAGGTCCGCCAACACTTCGCCCTGCTCCCCCACCGTAATGGCGCCGTAAGGGTGCACCTTAATCACCGCTCCGTTGCGAATCAGTTCCAGCTGCTCATCCAAATGCTCTTTACTATCCGGCACCGGGTTTAGGTTGGGCATGGCGCACACATCGGTGTAGCCCCCCCTGGCAGCCGCCAATGTGCCGCTGGTAACCGTTTCTTTATAAGAAAAGCCCGGCTCTCGCAAATGCACATGCACATCGCAAAAGCCGGGAAAAACAGCAACTCTTTTACCATTTAAAGATACGGATGCCAAAAAAGATGCATCCACCATGGGAAGATCAAGATCCCCATGCTGCATCTGTCCGTTTTTATAAATGGAAACGTTCTGAATTTTGGGCATTATAGTTCCTTTCTCAAAAAAATAAGCCTTACCGATACGGCAAGGCTCCTGCATAACTACACAACAAAGCGAAAGCGCGGAGCGCTTCCCTTTATGAAAATCTTGCCGATATCACGGTATCGTCTTAAAGATTGTTTTGTTTTAATCATTATACTACTGTATGGCATAAATGTCAATGTAAAAGAAATGAAAAAATTTATCGTTTTTTTGGTCAATATATAAAAAACGAAGATCCTTTTTCAAAGGGGCACCCTTCGCAAGGTATCTTCGTTTTATTACTTTATTGATAGGAATCGATCACCACGGTAATCAGATCCTTTTCCACAGTGGCAAAACCGCCGCCGCAACGGGCAGATAAAACTTCTTCCCCCTTAACGTAGGCCTTGATCATGCCTTCCTCCAGAGCAAATAAAGCGTGCACATGCCCCGGGCGAATGCCATAGCTGCCGCCGCCTTTCCCTTCTGCATTATCACACACCGGCAGGTGCACGGAATCGCAAGAGATAGGCTCACGCACCTTATCATGACTCACGATCTTTAAAGTAAGAACACCCATGGCTTACATCCCCGCCTTTTTGTAAACATCTTCAATAGTGCCGCACATTAAGAAGTGCTGCTCGGCAATATCGTCGCATTTACCGCTTAGGATCTCCTCCACACCCTCAATGGTCTTTTCCAAGGGAACATAAACGCCCTTAATGCCGGTAAAGCTCTCCGCCACGTGGAACGGTTGGCTCAAAAACCGCTGGATCCTACGGGCACGGCGCACCACAGTCTTATCTTCGGGCGAAAGTTCTTCCATGCCCAGAATGGCAATAATATCCTGCAGTTCGTTGTACTTTTGCAGTACACGCTGTACCTCTTTTGCCGCCCGGTAATGGCGAGTACCCACAAAATCCTCGGTAAGCATCCGGGAAGAGGATTCCAAAGGATCCACTGCCGGGTAAATGCCCAACTCCACGATCTTACGGGAAAGCACGGTTGTGGCATCCAAATGGGAAAAGGTGGTTGCCGGAGCAGGGTCCGTTAAGTCATCGGCAGGCACATATACCGCCTGAACCGAGGTGATAGAACCGTTTCCGGTAGAAACGATCCGTTCCTGCAATTTACCCATTTCGCTGGCAAGAGTGGGCTGGTAACCCACCGCCGAGGGCATTCTGCCCAGCAGTGCCGAAACCTCCGACCCTGCCTGGGAAAAACGGAAAATATTATCAATAAACAAAAGGGCGTCTTTATGGGCATTCTCTCTGAAATACTCCGCCATGGTAAGCCCCACCAGGGGCACCCGCAAACGGGCACCGGCAGTTTCATTCATCTGCCCGAATACCAGCGCAGTTTTATCCAACACGCCGGACTGCATCATTTCGTTATAAAGATCCAAACCCTCTCTGGAGCGCTCGCCCACGCCGGCAAAAACCGAATAACCGTCGTGCTCGTTGGCAACGTTGCGGATCAGTTCCATGATCAATACCGTTTTACCCACGCCGGCGCCGCCGAACAGACCGATCTTACCGCCCCGCACATAAGGGGTCATCAAGTCAATTACCTTAATACCGGTTTCCAGAATCTCCTCTGCCGCTACTATATCGGCAAAGCGAGGTGCCGGGTGATGAATGGACCACCGTTCCTCGGTTTGAATGGGATCTTTCTTATCGATGGGGTTGCCGATCACATTGACCATACGTCCCAAAGTTTCTTCCCCTACGCATACCGAAATGGGAGCGCCGGTATCCACCGCAGTAAGCCCACGGGACATACCGTCAGTAGAATGCATAGAGATGCACCGCACTTCGCCGTCGCCTAAATGCTGGGAAACCTCTAACACATAGGTTTCATTGTTGTGCTCAATGGTCACGGCATGAAAAATATCGGGTATGCTTTCGGGATCAAATAAAATATCAACAACCGGACCGGTGATCCTTAACACCATTCCCACAGAACCTTTTGCCATTAGTGCTTCTCCTCCCATTCGGTGGCAGTTTCCAGTACATCGGCGGTTACGGCGCTCTGCCGCTTCCGATTGATCTGCCCCTCTAATCGTGCGCAGTAATCGGTTGCTGTGTCATATGCCGAGCGCATGGTCATCAGCGTTGCCGCCTGAGCGCCCAGTGCGGTTTCCAGTACCAACCGATAAAACATCGCATAAAAAATTGTTTTTGCTGTTTTTTCAACAATGGTGCGCCGATCCGGCACATAAAGCATCGAACCGTCATCGTGATCCTCTGCCGCTTTAAAAAACTGCTGCAGCACCGGCTTTTGAATTACCATGTTGATGTATTGGGGATAGATGACTGAAATCTCTGCCACCTTCCCGCTTTTTCGCCATTCCAGCAGTGTGTCCAGCAATGCAACGCTCTGCTCATACATAGGAATATCGTCAAATGCGATCTCCAATTCCACGGGAATGTTTTTGGATTTAAAATATTGAATTGCCTTTTTACCGCAGGCAATCAACCGATATTTCTCATAATGCTCCAGTTCCCGGGCAGCAAAATTCAAAAGTTCCACATTAAAACTGCCGCAAAGTCCCTTGTTTCCTGCCATTACAACAATCGCAGGGGGCGCATCGGGATCCAATGCCGCCATCTCCTTGGTCAACCCGCCACCAAAGAGTTCCAGCATCCGGATGCACTCCTTGCCATAAACGGCATAGGAACCGTAGATCCCATTTAGTTTGGAAAATTTAGCGGTGGAGATGGTCTTCATTGCCTTGGTCAGCTTTTGGGTGGTACGGATCCCACGCAGTTGCTTTTTTAAACTTTGGATCGCAGGCATACTTATACCCTCTCTGCAAGTGCTTGCCGCAAACGCTCAAGCAGCGCCGCATCGGCCTTTGCACCGGTCTTCAGTATTTCCACCAAAGGCTGTTGCTTCTCTTCAAAGTACCGATACAGTTCCTTTTCAAAGGATGCCATATCGTCTATGGCAATCTCATCGGCAAAACCATTGGACACCGCAAAAAGCAATAAAGCCTGTTGCCAATCCTCCAAAGGCTGGTAACGCCCTTGCTTTAAGGCCTCCATAAGCCGTGCGCCGGCGTCCAAAGTGGCTTTGGTTTCGTCGTCAACATCCGCACTCAACTGGGTGAAATCTGCAAGTTCCCGGTATTGCGCCAGCTTGGTACGCAGGCTTGCGGCCATCTGCTTCATCAGTTTCGATTGGGCAGAACCGCCCACACGGGAAACGGAAAGTCCCACATTGATAGCAGGGCGCTGACCCTCATAGAACAAATCCGTTTCCAAAAAGATCTGACCGTCGGTAATAGAAATCACATTGGTGGGAATGTAGGCAGAAATATCCCCTGCCAGCGTTTCAATAATCGGCAAAGCAGTAATAGATCCGCCGCCCAACTCTTGGGAAAGGTGTGCCGAACGCTCCAGCAACCGTGAATGGAGATAAAAAATATCACCGGGGTATGCCTCACGGCCGGAGGGGCGGTGCAGCAACAGGGAAAGTTCGCGGTATGCCACCGCGTGCTTGGAAAGATCATCGTATACGATCAGCACATCCTTGCCGGCATACATAAAATATTCCGCCATGGCAGTGCCGGAAAAAGGCGCAATGTATTGGGTAGCAGCGGAACCGGAAGCATTGGCCGCCATAATTATGGTATATTCCATGGCGCCGTGCCGCTCCAACCGCTCCTTGATCTCAGAGACCGAGGTCTCCTTTTGACCAATGGCAACATAAATACATACCGTATTTTTGCCCTTTTGGTTGATAATGGCATCCACCGCAATGGCGGTTTTACCGGTTTGGCGGTCACCGATGATCAGCTCACGCTGCCCTCTGCCAATGGGTACCATAGAATCGATTGCTTTAATGCCGGTGTGTAACGGAGAATTCACCGGCGCCCGTTCCAAAATACCGGGAGCACGGAACTCAATGGGGCGGCGTTCATCAAAATAAAGATGCCCCTCGCCGTCCACGGGGTTCCCCACCGCATCCACAACACGCCCCAGCAGGTTCTCTCCTACCGGTACAGACGCAATGCGCCCCACACGGCGCACCTTGCTTCCGCTATCGATATTTTCATATTCCCCAAAAATAACACAGCCGATACGGTCGGGCTGAATATCCAGCACCATGCCCCGCTCGCCGCATTCAAATTCCACAACTTCACCGTACATAATATCAGCCAAACCGTCCATCCAGCAAATACCGTCGGAGATCTGAATAACACGCCCTAACTGATAGGTGTGGATCTTCGTTTGATGGGTTTGGGCTTTTTCACGGAACTCCGCTAAAACCTCTCGTGCCGCCTCATCGCTGGCAATGGGATCCCGCTTGATCCCCTTTTCAAAGTGGTAAAGCTCCTCGATCACCGTACCGTCGTAAACCGTATCACCAATACGCAAACGTAATCCGCCGATAAAAGAGGGATCCTGTAATACCCAAAGGGAGGTTTTTCCACCCACCGTAGCCAACAGTTCAGTGGTGGCCACATCCACCCGTTGAACCAACCGGGGATCCAGAGGATAGGTAGAAGTAAGGGTCACATACAGCACATCATGGCGCTTTAAATAGGCCATATCGCCGGGGGTGAGTTTGATCATCCCCAGGATCTCATCCACCAAATCTGCCTCCATAGAGCGCATTTTGCTCAAATAAGGCTCTTGGGAAAAGACCTCTGCCACACTCTCCTGCATGATGTGGAAGAACTGGCGCTTGGTCTTGGCGATCATATGATAATGGATCTCCCGGCATTCCCGCTGACCAAAGGCTTTGATCTGAGCGATCTTCTCCTCTATTTCAGCCTGCTCCGCCTCCGCTTCCGAAGAATCCAAAAGCAATTCCGGCCGGGGCTCTGCTTTAGGCATTACAGGAGGAGCAGATTTTTCGATCCGCTCTGCTTCATCCAATTCTTGCAACAACCGCTCCCGGCGGGTGCGAAAGATCTTTACGATCATTTTTCGGCAGAATAGGAGAATGATGCCGGCAAGTATTAAAAAGTTTATGATAACATACTGGATTTCCATATTCCTATTCCTTTGTTACACTTTTTGCAAAAGAAACCGCCAATTCATGGGAATGGGAGCGCAGTGCCCGGAGGATCCCTTCACGTTGGCCATCTGCTTCTGCATGATATGCCTCCACATCCTGCATCCGCTGTTCCTTTGCCGCTTCAACAGCTTGCTTCCCCTGGGCACGGATCTGCTCCACCCGAGCTTTCAACTGCTTTTTTTGGTCGGCAAAATCAGCCTCCTGCTTTTCGGCAAGGGCTTTTTCATATTCTTCCGCCATCTTTTCATGCTCTGCTTTTTTA
Source organism: Eubacteriales bacterium (assembly GCA_045538295.1). Classification (GTDB taxonomy): domain Bacteria; phylum Bacillota; class Clostridia; order Oscillospirales; family QAKW01; genus QAKW01. Next base: position 3,192 of record JAZSRD010000007.1, on the reverse strand, counting down.
ATAGCGGCGTTCTCAATCCGCTCCCGGCGTTGATCCATCACCCGCAGAACCGGCTTAAAAAGCAGGTGGTGCAAGATCAGCATCAACAGTATAAAGCAGATCACAGTCCATATTGTAACAGAGATCTGAATGTTCATAGCACACCCATTAGATCTTGTTGATCAGCATAAAGGCGATCAGCAAGCCGTAAATGGTCAGCGCCTCCATCAGTGCCAAAGCAATGATCAAGGTGGAGCGGATGTCTTTAGCCGCATCCGGCTGGCGGGCGATACTCTCCATGGCACTCTTGGCGGTCATCCCCTGGCCAATAGCGGGAGCAATCGTACTAACAGCAATAGCAATAGCAGCAGCAATAGCAATAATTCCGGAACTCATTTTATTTTTCTCCTTTAAAATAAATTATTCAACTTCAGTTACCTCTTCCAGGTAGATGGAAGTAAGCATGGTAAATACCAGCGCCTGCAAAGCGCAAAACAGAATGGAAAGAACCATCATCACCACCGGCACGCCAATGGGGCAGATATGGTAAAGTTCTTCCGTTACCATTTCTTCGCCGAATACGTTACCAAACAAACGTAAGGATAGCGAAGCCGGTTTAATAAACTCATCCAGCACCAGCAACGGCAGCATGAAAAAGATCGGGCTCACAAATCTTTTAAAATAATGCTTCACACCGCAGCGCAAGCCGGCGTACTGCAAAAAAACAAAGGTAATGGCACCCAACCCCAAGGTTACCGAAAGGGAGGCAGTGGGCGCTTTCACATAATCGGTAAGCCCAACTCCGGGAATCAGGCCGGAATAGTTGGCAAAGATAATAAAAATATAAAGAGAACTTAAAAAGGTGAAATACTGGCGTGCTTTTTTCCGACCCAAGGTGCCCTGAAAAAAGTTATCCAAATACTCCACACCGGTTTCAACCATGTTCTGGAATATACCGGGGCGCTCCTTCAGCCTGCACTTCACGATCAGCGAAACCAAGGCAACCACCGCTAATATGATCCACATGGTCACCACCTCGCCGGTCACGTCTAAAATGCCGAAAAGGCTGAATAGCACCTTCGATTTTTCACCCATTATCTCCTTCCTCCTTTCCTTGGGAAGAATCGTTTGATTTTACCAAACGGTACGTAAACCAAATGGAGGGAACGGTCATTCCCAAGCAACCGCCCACCAAAAGCCACAGCTTGTCCCACGGGGTTTGATCCCCAAAAAGATAAAGCACAATAATGTAGCCGATCTGCAGTACTTGCCGAACCATCTGAATAACAGTGAGCAGATCAGATCGCTTCCGCAAAACAAAACGGGAAAGCCCGTAATTCACTGCTGAAATAACGGCACCCAACCCAAAAGCCAACACTGCGCCTATAAAATTCATTTCGATATTGATCACCCTCTTACATCAATTCATTTTACTACTTTTACCCCAATTATGCAAGGCGTTTTATAAAAAAAGCGGCAAGCAGAAATTTCCGCTTGCCGTTATATTTCATCATTCGTCGGTAATATTTTCGTATACACGCTCGCCCACAGCGCCGTAGCCCAAATCTCTGGCTACACTCTCCACATATTCGCTGTCGATCTCGGCGTTCAAAATACTGTTCAACTCTTCGTTCAATACCGTTTGGGAGGAGATCTTCTGCTGTACCGCATCCAGCTCCGCCTGCTTTTCTTTGATCTGCAGTTGAAGCTTTACGCAGGTTGCGATCATGTTGCCGGCAACATAAACAAGAGCAACGATCAAAAGCCCTTTTACAACAGGGTTCATTTTTCTTGCCCGTTTAGCCTTATTCACTTTTGCCATGCTTCTGCTTTTCACCCCGGCGTATCCTCCTTGAAAATTTTGTTGCATACCGCAACAAATTAATTCTACACCATCTTTCAAGAAAAATAAAGGGCTTTTTAAAAAAATTCATAATTTTTTGCAAATTTATCCGCAAAAATCCGCCAAAACGGCGTAAGATCGAGCGGATCCAGCGCAAAAAACGCGCCACCTGCCGTGCTTGCCATACCACCAAAACACCAGCCGTATTAAAATATACCACGAAACCGAGCAGTTCGCCCATTAATAAAAACAAGCGTACCTGTCCGTAATTGGTAAGGGTAAAACAAAAAGCAGTAACCAGCGCAGAAGCCAGCGCAAAAATCAGATCCTCCAAAAACACCGTAAGCCACCACTTTTTTCGCAAGATCCGCCCAATACGAAACCAATCGTAAAAAACGCCCAATCCGGCCCCCAGTGCCACCGACCATAAAAAAGCGATGGTTTGCTGGGAAAGATATGTTTCCATCAGCGAAACAGCCCCTTAAATACCCCGCCGCCTTTTTCCTTTAAATGGGTATATTGCAGCTGATCGATCTCCCCTTCTATGGCAATATTGCCACTCTCCACATTCAAGCTATTAATATGTAGGTTCTCTCCTTCAATGGTCAGCACCCCCATGTTGGTTAGGATCACCACAGTTTTTTCATCAAAACTATCCACATCCAACACCCCGGTAGCATTCAACCGATTTCTATTCTCCACACTCAATAAATGATTGCCCACATTCGCTCTTTCTGTTTCCACTATGCTCCCCTCCTTCTATCCTTCATTCTATGAACAAGCCATTAAACATAGAACATTTTGCCAGGAATCAAATTGGTTTATCATGAAAGAATCGAAACAATCATAATAAACAGATTTTTGATCTCATCAAAAACAAAAATGACTCGGTTATCACAAATCATTAACGGTAAAACTTTAAACATAATAAAAACAGGTCACATTCGTAACCTGCTTTTTATTATACATAGTTCATTTAAATGGTAACGGTAAGACTTTAAACATAATAAAAAGCAGGTTGTACTTACAACCTACTTTATATTATACAGAACAGTAAGACTTTAAGCATAATAAAAACAGGTCATCGAAAGATGACCTGTTTTTGTTATGTCGGCATTACGTATCTTCCCGGGCCGTCGCCAGCCAAGTATTGTCCGCATGAAGTTGCTTAACTACCGTGTTCGGAATGGGAACGGGTGGGACCAACTCATAATCAACACCGACTTTTCTGCAAGCACATAATCGCACTCGCTTTTGAAAGTACTTTGTACTCTCAAAACTGAACAGAAGAAATACGCTACATTGAAGATTCCATTAAGGTCAAGCCCTCGATCTATTAGTATCAGTCAGCTAAACATGTTACCATGCTT
>JAZSRD010000085.1:0-8626 GCA_045538295.1 Eubacteriales bacterium | reverse complement strand
AGATCCATCTGGGTGAACACGAGGCTTATGGGCGCCAAGGTCCTATTCTTCATGCAATAGAAGTGGAGCCGGCATTGCCCCCCATGGAAGAAGTGGCAACCTTTTATTAAACAAAATCCCCTTGCTATGCCCAAGTGTATTAAAGGTAACTTGGGTAAAGCAAGGGGCATATTTTTAATTTTTTTTGAAGGGGTAAACAGTTTCAATAGCGCCGGTGGGGCAGACTTGACGGCATTTTCCGCAACGTACACATTCCATGCCATTTGGCTTTTTCAGTACCGGCAGGCTCATGGGGCATGCTTGGCTGCAGGCGCCGCAATCGATACATTTTTCTTTATTAATTCTATAACGAAGCAGAGCCACCGGGTTAAAGCAACCGTATATAGCGCCTAAGGGGCAGAGGTAGCGGCAAAAGGGGCGCCAGATCATCAAGGAGAGAATCACGATAACGATCAGTATGGCTATTTTCCAAGTGTAAAGAAAGCCCAAGGCTTGCCGCAGGGCGGGGTTTGCCAATACCAAGGGGATGCCCGCTTCCAAGGTTCCGGCAGGGCAGATATAGGCGCAGAACCAAGGCTTACCGATTCCGGTTATATCCACAAAAAACATGGGGAGCAGAATAACAAATATCGCTAATATCCCATATTTTAGCCAACGCAGAAATTTTTCCCCGGGCAGTTTTTTGAACTTTTTGGGGAAAGGGATTTTGTGCAGCAAATCCTGAATCCAGCCAAAGGGACATAAAAATCCGCATACAAACCGCCCCAGGAGCGCACCTACGATCATTAAAAAACCCGATACATAAAGCGCCACTTTATACTCTGCTGATGTTAGGGTGGATTGCAGGGCGCCAATGGGGCAGGAACCCAAAGCACCGGGGCAGGAATAGCAGTTCAGCCCCGGAACACAAACACTTTTGATCTTACCTTTAAAGATAGTGCCGGTGGCAAAGCCCTGGAACCAACCATTGGTCAAGAGGGTGGAGATCCCTTGTATCACGGACCTGATATGAAATTTTTTTCTGTTTTTATCCAAGGCCGATACACTCCATACAGATCATAGTGGCTTTTCGCAAAACATTTGCCGCTTCACCCCGTGAAATGCCCGCCAGCAAGGTAACCAACCCTATGGCGATCAACATAAGGGAAAGGATGTTTTTGGTTCGTTCTTTCATGCGGCATCCTCCAGCAGTTGGGTGATAATAGCTTCCCAATCCTTTTGCTCCCGGGAGCCAATGTATTCGCTCCCCACTTGAGCGCCGGTTTCATCCACAAAAATCGTGGTGGGTACATACATAACATTCTCTAATAGGGACATCATGCTATGATCCGGCAATAGGTTTACATAATTTGCATCAGCATTCTTCAGTATGGCACGGGCATTTTCGGCAGTATTTCCCTCGTGGTCGGTTACATCGGTTACAATGCCTACGATTTGAAAATCGGAATTTCTATATTTTTCTGCTATGGCGGCAAGACCGGGCATTTCCTGAATGCAGGGACCGCAATAGGTTGCCCACACATTGATCATAGTAAGTTTTTTGCCGGCAAAAATACTTTCGTTTTGTTCGGTTCCGTTTAGATCATATGCGGAAAAAGAGGTGAGTCCGCTACTCTCGGAGCCCTTGTTCTGTGTACATCCGCTTAAACATAATACGGCAATGAGCAATATTATTAAGAATTTTTTCATGGGATCATCTCCTTCTTTTAGATTTTAACAATCTTATTATTAAAAGTCAAGGTCAACCACTCCTTAGGGAACTTGCAGAAAAAAGATTGTGGTTTTTACAAAAACAAAAGATTGCAATTGGTTTTCAAGCGTGATAAAATTGTAATATTAAGAATTACGGAGGAACTATGGACGCTTTTATTTTTTCTATCAATGCCATTGCTCCCATTGTTTTGCTGATCGTTATCGGCTACTTTTTGAAGAAATGGGGCTGGGTTAAGGCGGATTTTGTGCGCAGTGCAAATAAATTGATCTTCCATTTGTTCCTGCCTGCCATGCTCTTTTTAAATGTTTATAAGATAGAAGATCTGGGTACCATGGATTTTGGCTATATCTTATATGTGGTGGTCGTGTTGCTGGTGCTTTTTTTGGGTGCCATTCCCATGGTATTGCTGCTGGAAAAAGATCCCCCTAAAAGAGGGGTGTTGATGCAGTCGGCATTTCGCTCCAATTATGCTTTGGTGGGTATTCCCTTGGCTCAATCTCTTTTTGGGGAGGAGGGGGTTATGGTTGCAACACTGCTTTCGGCGGTGGTGGTTCCTTTGATCAATGTGATGGCAGTTATCAGCCTAACTGTTTTTCGCAAAAATGCAGAAAAAGTTGATCTGAAAAAAGTTTTGCTGGGAATTGTTAAAAACCCCTTGATCCAATCCATTTTGTTGGGACTTGTAGTGCTGGGAATTCGTGCTCTTTTGGTGCAAAACAATATTGATTTCAGAATTTCCCGGATCAAACCGGTTTTTTCGGTGCTGAATTCTCTTTCCGCCCTGGCAACACCCTTGGCGCTTTTGAGCCTGGGGGCGCAGTTTGAATTTTCGGTTATTTCTTCTTTGAAAAAAGAAATAACATTCGGTGTTGTTATGCGCACATTGATTGCGCCGATCCTGGGGATTGGATGTGCGTATCTTTTCTTTTCCAATCGGTTTGGAGGCGCACATTTTGCCGCTTTTGTGGCAGTGTTTGCCACGCCCGTTGCCATTTCCAGCGTTCCCATGGCGCAAGAGATGGGGGGGATGTTACTCTTGCGGGGCAGTTGGTGGTCTTTACCACGATCCTATCTGCTGTTTCGATCTTTTTTGCCGCATTTATTTTGAAAGCAGTTGGCGTGTTTTAGGTTTTGTGCAAAAAAATAAGGTCAGTATCAAATCTGACCTTATTTTTTTTATTTGATTTCTTTTAGTAAATTTTTGGCGTATTCCGCAAAGCCGATGTCGTTGGGGTGCACGGCGTCTGCAAAGTAAAATTCATGGTTGGGAACCAGATCAAAACCGTCGATCACATGGAAGTTGCGGCGTGTGATCTCTTCTTTCAAGAGGGTACGGCATTCCTCAAAGGTGCCCATGGAGCGAACTTTTTCCAAATCCAACCGATGGATCGGCAGAATACAATAAACCTTTTCTGCGGGATAATTCTGAGCGATCTGATCCAAAAAGGCGCTTGCCTGATATTGCAAGTCTTCTTTGGTTTTATAGTGGCCGTAATCGTTGGTGCCATAGGCAATGATTACGGTATCCGGCTCAAAGTCGATTTGATCAAAAACGCTTTCGTGGTAATAGGCACCGCCGATTCCGTTGATCACGCTATCTGCATCCAACTGACGGGTCACCTGATAGGCGAAGGAGTTACTGTCGAAATAAGAATTCCAGCCTTGGGTAATGGAGTCGCCAATGAAAAGAATTTTGCGTTGGTGTTGGTGGGGTGTGAGTGTTGAGCCATCTGCCAGTTCCAAGCCTTTGAGCACGCCGCCGTCGTCGTGGCTGGGAAATACAATAGTTACACGTTTTTCGCCTTCTCCCAGCTCCACCTTAGGTGTGGTGCCGGCTGCCCGCAATTCATTGAACTCCAGCCGTGCGATCTGCTGATCGTTTACCAGCACTTCGAATTTGTTGCCTTTGGCGGTATCCAGAATGAGCCAAGGAGAATCGGTGTGAAAATCTAATCGTACGCCGGTGGTGCCGGAAGCCCGCTCACCCAATTCCAGGTTCAATGCATACCAGGCATCAATTTGTTTCTGGGTGCATTTGTAGAAATGCATGCCATCTGCTTCTTTTTTTATACGTATGGCGCCAAAGGTAATGGAACGGATAGTTTCTTCTGTTAATCTCATAGTAGTACCTCGTTTTAATGAACACTGAAAAGCAGATCATAATAAGTGGGGAAGGGCCAATCTTCGCTGGGAATCATGATCTCCATTTGGTCGATAATGCTACGCAATTTTTCCAGATCGGTGTAGATCTCGTTGCGATAGTAAAGACCACGCTCATAAAAATCTTTAATGGTTTTGGCATATTTGCGCTTCTTTTCAAAAACAGCGCAGGTGGTGTAAAGCTCGTGGGAAAGTCCGGAAAGGGCTTTGAGCAGTTCTTTTTCGGCGGTGCAGGAGATGCCGGAAATGGCCTTTTTCTTATGAATGATCGTTTGAGCAAGGCGATCCTCCTCCCGGCTGACTGCGGGTAAGATCTCTCGCTTGATCATGGAATTTAGGGTGCGTGCTTCAATGTTGAGGGTTTTGCAGTAGTTATCCACCATGATCTCATACCGGGAGTGCATTTCTCCTTTGGTAAAAACGCCGTGGCGGGTAAACAGATCAATGTTCTTTTGGTGAACAAAGTAGGGTAGTACATCCATAGTGGATTGCAGATTGAGCAATCCTCTTTCTTTTGCCTCTTCAACCCATTCTTGGGCGTAATTGTTTCCGTTAAAGATAATACGCTTGTGTTCTTTAATGGTATTCTGGATCAGCAGTTGCAGAGCTGTGTTGAGATCCTCTGCCTTTTCCAACTGATCTGCAAAATTCATTAAAGTATCGGCAATAATAGTATTAAGAATAATATTGGGATCTGCAATAGATGCAGAGGAGCCCAGCATGCGGAATTCAAATTTATTATTGGTAAAGGCAAAGGGAGAGGTGCGGTTACGGTCGGTGGTATCCCGGGAGAAGCGGGGGAGGGTGTGCACGCCGCCTCTCATTTCCACTTCATTTTCCGGCGCATACACAGTGCCGCTTTCAATGGAATCTAAAATGGCGTTTAGTTCGTCCCCCAAAAACATGGAAACGATAGCCGGAGGCGCTTCGCTGGAGCCCAGCCGGTGATCGTTGCCGGCAGAGGCAATGGAAAATCGCAAAAGATCCTGATGTTCGTCTACCGCCTTGATGATGGCGGCAAGGAACAGCAGAAATTGGGTGTTTTCTCTGGGGGAATCGCCCGGTTCTAAAAGGTTTACGCCGGTATCGGTAGAAATAGACCAGTTGTTATGCTTACCGCTGCCGTTTACGCCGGCGAAGGGTTTTTCGTGCAGCAGGCACGCCATACCGTGCTTGGCGGCAATTTTTTTCATCAGTTCCATGGTGAGCTGGTTGTGGTCGGTGGCAAGATTGGTGCGGGTGTAGACCGGCGCCAGCTCATGCTGAGCGGGAGCGGCTTCGTTGTGCTCCGTTTTGGCGTAAATACCCAGTTTCCACAGTTCTTCGTCCAACTCTTTCATAAATGCCATTACCCGAGGCTTGAGGGTGCCAAAATAGTGATCGTCCATTTCCTGACCCTTGGGAGGGCGGGAACCAAAGAGGGTTCTGCCGCAGAGAACCAGGTCTTTTCTTGCCCGATAAACTTCTTCATCGATCAAAAAGTATTCCTGCTCCGGCCCCACGGTGGTTTGGGTTTTGGTCACCTCTTCGTTACCGAAAAGTTTCACGATACGCAGAGCCTGGCGGGTAACTGCTTCCTCGGATCGCAAAAGGGGCGTGTTTTTATCCAGCGCTTCCCCGCCATAAGAATAAAATACGGTGGGAATACAAAGGGTGGCATCCTTAATAAAGGCATAAGAGGTGGGATCCCAAGCGGTATAGCCTCTGGCTTCAAAGGTGGCACGCAAGCCTCCGTTGGGAAACGAGGAGGCATCCGGCTCGCCCTTGATTAGCTCCTTGCCGGAAAATTCCATTAAAACCCCGTCTGCATGGTCGGGGGTGATAAAGCTATCGTGCTTTTCTGCGGTGATCCCGGTCATGGGTTGGAACCAATGGGTAAAGTGGGTGGCACCCCGCTCCATGGCCCAATCCCGCATGGCAGATGCCACGGTGCCGGCAATGTTTTTATCTAAACTCTTGCCGTTTTCAATGGTCTTTTTTAAGGTTAAGTAAGTTTCCTCCGGCAGGTATTGTTTCATGGCTTTGTCGTTAAACACCATGCTGCCGAACATTTCGGGAATATTCTTTGTTGCCATCCGATGAATTACTCCTTTGCGATTGAAAATAGGCACCGTGAAAGGGATCCACAGTGCCCACAATTTAACAAGTCCATTATAAAAAGAATATGATAAAAAGTCAATAGTTATTTTGTTGGTTGCAATATGCTGAAAAAATTGTTATAATTTAGATAAATACTTTAAAATGAGGAGGTGTTTGCATCATGGAACGGCTGGAATCGGCGTTGAGCGAACTGAAAGAACTGTTGGAAAACGGAAAGTATTCCCCTATCCGAAGTACGCTGGAACATTGGGAACCGGCGGATATAGCTTGGCTGTTGGGTCAACTGGGGGACGAAATGACCCCGGTATTTCGGATGTTGCCCAAAGAGCAGGCGGCAGAAGTTTTTGCCGAAATGGAGCCGGATGAGCAACAACTCCTGATCGAAGGATTTACCGATCGAGAACTAAAAAACATTGTGGACGGACTGTTCAACGATGATGCCGCCGACCTGGTGGAAGAGATGCCTGCCAATGTGGTAAAGCGGATCCTGCGGCAAACCGATCCTCAAAAACGGGCTATCATTAATCAACTGCTTCGGTATCCCAAGGATAGCACCGGCAGCATTATGACCACCGAGTATATCTCGCTAAAAGCGGAAATGACAGTGCAAGAGGCTTTTGAACGGATCCGCAGGGTCGGCTTGAAGAGCGAAACGGTATATACCTGTTATGTAACTAATCCTAACCGTAAATTAGAGGGCGTTGTAACTGTGCGGGAACTGTTGCTGGCAGATCCCACAGATCAAGTGGGCGAACTGATGGAGCGAGATGTGGTCTTTTTCCATACCACAGATGATAGGGAACTGGTTGCCCGTTCCTTTGATAAATACGATTTTTTGGCGTTTCCGGTGGTAGACGGCGAATCCCGCCTGGTAGGTATCGTAACGGTAGACGACGCTATGGATGTATTGCAGGAAGAAAATACCGAAGATATTGAAAAGATGGCGGCAATCGTGCCCTCAGATAAGCCTTACTTGAAAACCGGCGCTGTTGAAACTTTTTGTAAAAGGATCCCCTGGCTATTGGTGTTGATGATCTCTGCCACCTTTACCGGGCAGATCATTGCTCATTTTGAAAATGCCCTGGCGGCGCAGGCGGCACTGATCGCCTTTATTCCCATGTTGATGGATACCGGCGGAAATTCCGGCAGCCAGGCTTCGGTCACCGTGATACGCAGTCTTTCTTTGCAGGAACTGCGGTTTATGGATCTGTTTCGGGTCTTGTGGAAAGAATTTCGGGTTTCTTTGCTTTGTGGGGCCGTGTTGGCGGCGGCGAATTTTTTGAAAATTCTGTTGGTGGATAATTTGATTTTCCGCACCGGCATTTCCGTTTCGGTGGCGGCAGTGGTTTGCATAACGCTGCTTTGTACGGTTTTGGTTGCCAAGATCGTGGGTTGCTCCCTGCCGATGCTTGCCAAAAAATGCGGCTTCGACCCTGCGGTAATGGCAAGCCCCTTTATTACCACGGTGGTGGATGCTCTTTCACTTTCGATTTATTTTGCTTTTGCCATGACTATTCTATAATAAATAAAAAAATAACAAAATTCTCTTGCAATTAGCAAAACAGTGTGGTATAATCGTAGGGCTGTAAAAATACTCACACAATATCTTGCCCCCTGTTTCCGGCTTGCCGGTGGGGTGAAACAGCAGGTGTTGTGGCGGTAAAAAACAAAAAGGAGGAAATAAACATGTCCGTTATTTCTATGAAACAGCTGTTAGAGGCCGGTGTACATTTCGGCCACCAAACCAGAAGATGGAACCCCAAAATGGCAGAGTACATCTTCACTGAGAGAAATGGTATCTATATCATTGACCTGCAGAAGACCGTGAAGAAGGTTGAACAAGCCTACAACTTCATGCGTGACATCGCTGCCGAAGGCGGCGAGGTACTGTTCGTTGGTACCAAAAAGCAGGCCCAGGATTCCATCCGCGAAGAGGCTCAAAGAGTAGGTCAGTACTATGTATCCGTTCGTTGGCCCGGCGGTATGCTCACCAACTTCCAGACCATCCGTAAGTCCATCAACCGTTTGAACCAGTTGGAGAAAATGGCTGAGGACGGCACCTTTGATCTGCTTCCCAAGAAGGAAGTTTTGAAGCTGCGCCATGAGATGGAAATTCTGGAGAAGAACTACGGCGGTATCAAAGAGATGAAAAAGGCTCCCGCTGCTTTGTTCGTAGTAGACCCCAAGAAGGAGCACATCGCTATTGCCGAAGCTAAGAAACTGGGTATCCCCGTTGTTGCTATCGTAGATACCAACTGTGATCCCGATGAAGTAGATTACCCCATCCCCGGCAACGATGATGCAATTCGTGCCGTTAAACTGATTGCCGAGACCATGGCTAACGCTATTTTGGAAGGCAACCAGGGTGAGCAGCTGGCTGACGTTGAGGAAGCTGTAGAAGAAGCTGCTGAATAATTATTATTCAGGGAGGAAATAAAGATGAATTTTACTGCTAAAGATGTTGCCGCTCTGCGTGAGACCACCGGCTGCGGCATGATGGATTGTAAAAAGGCTCTTACCGAAGCCGACGGTAACGTAGACAAGGCTATTGAGTTGCTGCGTGAAAAGGGCTTGGCTGCTCAGGCTAAAAAGGCCAGCCGTATTGCTTCCGAGGGTATGGTTGATACCTATATTGCCGACGGTGTTGGCGTT
>JAZSRD010000060.1:0-12317 GCA_045538295.1 Eubacteriales bacterium | reverse complement strand
CATTTGTGTTTTATAATTCGCAGTTGTTAACAGTGCGGGGGAAGGGGGTAACGTCGCGAATGTTCCCCATACCGGTGAGGTACATTACGCAGCGTTCAAAGCCAAGACCAAAGCCGGCGTGGCGGGTGGAACCGGATTTGCGCAGATCCATGTAGAAATCGTAATCCTCTTCGTTGAGGTTCAACTCCTGCAAACGCTTTTGCAGCAGTTCATAATTATCTTCACGCTGGCTTCCGCCGATGATCTCGCCGATACCGGGAACCAGGCAGTCCATGGCGGCAACGGTTTTACCGTCCTCGTTCAGTTTCATATAGAACGCCTTGATCTCCTTGGGATAATCGGTTACAAAAACCGGACGTTTGAATACCACTTCGGTAAGGTAACGCTCGTGCTCGGTCTGTAGGTCGCTGCCCCAATGAACGGGATAATCGAAGTTTTCGTTGTTCTTTTCCAAGATCTCGATGGCTTCGGTGTAGGTTACATGGCCGAAATCATTTTCCAACACATTATTTAATCGCTCGATCAAACCGGGATCAATAAACTGATTGAAAAATTGCATCTCTTCCGGTGCATTTTCCATTACATAGCGAATAATATATTTCAGCATGCTTTCTGCCAACATCATATCGTCCTTCAAATCGGCAAAGGCAATTTCCGGCTCGATCATCCAGAATTCAGCCGCATGGCGGGTGGTGTTGGAGTTTTCGGCCCGGAAAGTGGGACCGAAGGTGTAGATATTTTTGAAGGCTTGAGCGTAGGTTTCGCCGTTCAACTGGCCGGATACGGTCAGGTTGGTCACCTTGTTAAAGAAGTCCTTGGTGTTATCTACCTTGCCGTCTTCAGTAAGGGGCAGATCGTTCAGATCCAGGGTGGTTACCCGGAACATTTCGCCGGCGCCCTCACAGTCGCTGCCGGTGATCAAAGGGGTGTGCACATAGATAAAGTTCCGCTCATTAAAAAACTTGTGGATCGCATATGCTGCTAAAGAACGCACACGAAAAACTGCCTGGAATGTATTGGTGCGTGCCCGCAGATGGGGAATGGTGCGCAGGTATTCCAAACTATGGCGTTTTTTCTGTAAGGGATAGTCGGGGGTAGAGGGACCTTCTACCTCTACGCAATCTGCCTGGATCTCAAAGGGCTGCTTGGAATTGGGGGTTTCCACCAGTGTTCCGGTTACGATCAGTGCAGTTCCCACGTTTATTTTGGAGAGATCGGCAAAATTATTCAGTTTGTCGCTGTAAACAACTTGCAACGGCTCAAAAAAAGTGCCGTCGTTGAGTACTAAAAAACCAAAGTTTTTAGAACCGCGGTTGGAGCGTACCCAACCGCCTACGGTTACGGTTTTGCCAACGTATTCTTCTTTGTTGCGAAAAAGGCTTTTGATTTCTGTAAGTTCCATGAAATGTTCCCTTCTTTTAAGAAAAATCATGCAGATATTGTAACATATTGCTCATAAAAATTCAATCATTATTTTTGAGGAATTATATTGAACGACATTTTCAATTTTTGTCCTCTGTACAAAGACAAATGTTGCCGAAATGCATAAAAATACGCACAAATTTGAGCGCAATAACTTCAAAACTTGGCGAAGTTACACAAGAATTTAATAATTAAGTTGTGCTTCTTGCAATAATTAAACAAAAGGAGTATAATTTATTTATCATTCATTAATTATTTTTAGGAGGTATATCCAATGAAAAGAATGAACAAGATCATTGCATTGCTGATGGTATTGTTGCTGGCTTGCACTATGTTGGCCGGCTGTGGTTCCAAGGGCGCAGGCAACGTGATCAAAATTGGTATCTTTGAGCCCGGCACCGGTGAAAATGCCGGCGGCGGCAAGCAGGAAGTTTTGGGCATCCGTTATGCTCATTCTCTGGTTCCCGAAGTTACCATCGGTGGCGAAACCTATGAGATCGAGCTGGTAGAAGTAGATAACCAGTCCGATGCAAGCAAGGCCCCCTCTGCTGCTCAGCAGTTGGTATCTTCCAAGGTATCTGTTGTACTGGGTACTTACGGCTCCGCTTGTGCAATTGCTGCAGGTCCCATCTTTGCTGATGCAAAGATCACCGCTATCGGTTGTTCCTGCACCAATCCTCAGGTAACTGCTGAAAACGATTATTACTTTCGTGTATGCTTCCTGGATCCCTTCCAGGGCACCGTTATGGCAAACTTGGCTCTGGAGCAGGGCTGTAAAAAAGTTGGCGTGCTGACCCAAGCCGGCGACGATTATTCCGTAGGTCTTGGCAACTACTTCACCGAAGCCTTCAAAAATGCAGGCGGCGATGTAGTTCAAGCCAGCTTCCAGACCGGTGAGACCGATTTCAGCGCTATTGTTTCCAACTTTAAGGAATGTGATGCTGTATTCGCTCCCTCTTCCATCGAAACCGGTCCGCTGATCATTAAGCAGATTCGTGCCGTAAACGAAGATTGCCTGATCCTGGCAAGCGATACCTGGGAAAACGGTAAGGTTATCGAAAATGCCGGCGATGCTGCTACCAACGTTTACTTCTCCACCTTCTTCGATGAGAACGACGATAGCAATCCCAAGAGCAAAGAGTTCGTTGACGGTTATAAGAAATGGCTGAACGCCAGCTCCGAAAACCTGAACAACAACGGCGGCGATGATACTGTTGCTGCAGTTTCCGCTTTGGGTTACGATGCTTACATGGCTGCAATCGAAGCTATCAAGGCTGCTGATTCTGCCGATGGTACCGCTATTCGTGATGCTCTGAAAGATGTTAAGATGACCGGTGTTACCGGCGATCTTTCCTTCGATGAAAAGGGCGATGCCGAAAAGAACATGGCTTACATCAAAACTATTGATGTTAAAAACGGCACCTTCAAGTTCCTGAAAACTCAGACCATCGCTGAGTAATTTTCTTCTCGCTCATGAGGGTAGTGGGGAGCAAGCGCTCCCCACTACTTTTAACATTATACGAATGATTGAAGCATGGGCTTAATAATGATTGAACCCGTGGTTCAGTCATTCGGCTGAAAAAGTTTTTGGAGGTTTAATTATGTCTAACTATGTCCAGCTGCTGCTTTCGGGCATTGCAGTGGGAAGTTTGTACGCCTTGATCGCCATTGGATATACCATGGTTTACGGTATTCTTCGGTTGATCAACTTCGCCCACGGCGATATGTTTATGATGGCGGGCTTTTTCCTGATCTATATTGCGGCGGTGCCCCATATGCCTATTTGGGGTGCCTTGATCTTAACCATATTATTAACGGTTTTGCTGGGCTTTATGATCGAACGTTGTGCTTATAAGCCTTTACGTTCCGCTCCCAGAATGTCGGTTATGATCTCGGCAATCGGTGTTTCTTATTTGTTGCAGAATTTTGCTACATATTTCACCGGCGGTCTTGCCCAGGCATACCCCCAGATTCCGCTGATCTCCAATAAAATCGAAATTTTTGGGGTATCCACAAAGCTGATCACCGTCATTACGCCTATTCTTACCATTATCCTGGTGCTGGCATTGGTAGCGCTGATCAAGTTCACCAAGATCGGTATGGCAATGCGTGCGGTTTCCAAAGACTTTGAAACCTCTCAGCTGATGGGTATAAAGATCAACAATGTTATCAGCATGACCTTTATCATCGGCTCCTTCTTGGCTGCTGTTGGTTCCATCATGTACTTTTCTTATTACGAGCAGGTAAGCCCCACCATTGGTGCCATGCCCGGTTTGAAAGCCTTTGTTGCCGCAGTATTCGGCGGGATCGGTTCTATCCCCGGTGCGGTGATCGGTGCTTATTTGATCGGTATTTGTGAAAACCTGATCAAGAGCTATCCCGCTATTGCGGATCTGAGCAATGCTTTCACATTTGTATTGTTGATCGTTATTTTGATTTTTAAGCCTAACGGTTTGTTTGGCGAAAAACTGTCGGAGAAGGTGTAAGCGATGAAAAAAAGAACAAAACTTTTAGCGTCGCTGATCCTGGCGGCGGCATTCCTGGGATTGTTGATCTTTATTGATAATTCCTCCTTGAGATCCTCCATGCTGGCAACCTGCTTGGAAAAGGGTGCAATTTATGCTTTGGTTGCAGTTTCCATGAACCTGCTGAACGGTTTTACCGGACTGTTCTCTTTGGGGCAGGCGGGCTTTATGCTGATCGGCGCCTATACTTATGCAATTCTTACCATCCCTGCTGCCAGCAGAGGTTCGGTATATCAGTATTTCGATGGCGGTGTGGTTCAGTTTTCTATCCCCGTGATCCCGGCTATTATTTTAGCGGGTATTCTGGCTGCCGTTTTTGCGGCTTTGATCGGTTTACCCGTGCTGAAACTGAAGAGCGATTACCTTGCCATTGCCACCTTAGGCTTTGCCGAAATTTTGCGTGCCGTTATTCAATGGCAGCAGGTGGCTCCTTTGACCAACGGTTCCAATATGCTGCGTGCTTTCCCCACTTATAGCAGCATTCTGTTCCCGTTCATTATTGTGGCGATCTGTATTACCATTATCGTATTGCTGATCCGTTCTTCCTATGGTCGTGCTTTTAAAGCCATTCGGGAAGATGAAATCGCAGCAGAAGCAATGGGAATCAATCTGTTCAAGCACAAGATGATGAGCTTTGTGATCAGTTCTTTCTTTGCAGGCGTCGGCGGTGCTTTGCTGGCAATGTTCCAGGCAAGCGTGCAGGCAAAAGCCTTTACCTCCGCCATGACCTATGAGATCCTGCTGATCGTGGTAATCGGCGGTATCGGCTCCATTACCGGCAGTATCATCGCATCCTTCCTGTTTGTGAGCAGCATGGAGTGGTGGTTGCGGTTTTTGGACGAGGTTCAGTATATCGGCAACTTCAAGGTGCCCCTTTTACGTACCGGCTTCCGTATGGTGGTCTTCTCCATTGCAATTATGATCATCGTGCTGTTCTGGCGTAGAGGTATTATGGGCAATAAAGAATTCTCGTGGGATGCCATAGCAAGGTTCTTTAAAGATCCCTTTGGCATCGTGAGCAAGCTGAAAAAGAAAGGGGAGGTAAAAACAAATGGCTAAAACTGTCCTTTCTATCGAAAATATTACAGTTCAGTTTGGCGGCGTGGTAGCAGTAAACGACCTGACCATGCACGTGGACGAGGGGGAGATCGTATCTTTGATCGGCCCCAACGGTGCCGGTAAGACAACTGCATTTAATGCCATTACCGGTGTTTATCAAGCCACCAATGGGCGGGTAAGTTTCCAGGATCAAGTGATTTTAGAAAGCTACCCCACCGGGAAAATGAAAAAGATCTATGCCGGCGGAAGCCCTGACCTTTATCATAAGATCATTAAAAATTCCCCGGATAAGATCGCTAAAATGGGTATGGGAAGAACTTTCCAGAATATTCGTTTGTTCAAGTCCCTTTCCGTGTTGGAAAATGTAATGATCGCCAAGCACATGCGCTTGAAAGGTAATGTGTTTACCGATACCTTTATGATCAATTATAAAGAAGAGCAAAAGCTCCGGGAAGAATGCCTGGAACTTTTAAAGATCGTGGATCTTTACGATCTGCGGGATGAAGTGGCTTCCTCCTTACCTTACGGTAAGCAGCGTCACCTGGAGATTGCCCGTGCCTTGGCAACCAATCCCACCTTGTTGCTGCTGGATGAGCCTGCTGCAGGTATGAACCCGCAGGAAACCGAGGAGCTAACGGCATTGATCCGTCGGTTGCGTAACGATTTTAAACTTACAGTTTTGTTGATCGAACACCATATGAACTTGGTAATGGATATATCCGACCGGATCTATGTAATTGATTTTGGTAAACTGATCTCTTCCGGTACGCCCGAAGTGGTGCAAAACGACCAGCGGGTAATCGATGCTTATTTGGGGGTGGCTGATGATGAGTAATATTCTTGAAATTCATGATTTAGTTGTTTCCTACGGCGGTATCGAAGCGGTAAAGGGAATCGATATGGTCGTGCCCCAGGGCGAGATCGTAACCCTGATCGGCTCCAACGGTGCCGGAAAAAGCACCACCCTTAAATCCATTGCCGGTATTGTAAAACCAAAAAAAGCAAGCATCCTGCTGGATGGAAAAGAGATCTCCGGAAAAAGTCCCGACCAGATCGTAAGTGCAGGCATTACGCTTGTGCCGGAAGGCCGCCGGGTTTTCCCGAATCTCACCGTGTTGGAAAATTTAAAGATGGGTGCTTATCTGCGCAAAGATAACATTAAAGCAGACCTGGAATATGTGTACGAACTGTTCCCCCGCTTAAAAGAGCGTGAATGGCAGTTGGCAGGTACCCTTTCCGGCGGTGAACAGCAGATGTTGGCAGTAGCCCGTGCGCTGATGAGTAAACCCCGTATCATTATGATGGATGAGCCTTCCTTGGGCTTGGCGCCCTTGGTGGTTCGTGATATTTTTGAGATCATCAAAACTATCAATAATCAAGGCATTACCGTGCTGCTGATCGAACAAAACGCCAACATGGCACTGAAAGTTGCCCATAAGGCTTATGTTATGGAAACCGGCACCATCACCTTGGAAGGTACCGGTGCCGAATTGCTTACTAACGAGAGCGTTAAAGAAGCATATCTCGGCAAAAGTAAATAATAGAAATGCCCGGCAAATGCCGGGCATTCTTCAAACTGTTTTAAAGGATTTGATAAAATGATCAGAAACGCAAACTTTGAGGATCTTCCTCAAATCATGGAAATTTATAAGGGCGCACAAGCTTTTATGGCAGAAACGGGCAACCCTACCCAGTGGGGGAACTTTTACCCCGCTCAAGAACTGCTGGAAGAGGATATTGAAAAAAAGCAGCTGTATGTTGTGGAGCGCAGCGGTGCCCTCTGCGGTGTGTTTGTCTTTTTTATTGGGGATGATCCTTGGTATGCGGTGATCGATCACGGTAATTGGTTCGACGATAGCCCTTATGGCGTTATTCATAGAATTGCTGCCAAAACCGGGGAGAAGGGCATCTTCCGTGAGGCAATGGATTTTTGTCTCACCCGGATCAAACATCTGCGGATCGATACCCATGCGGATAATAAGATTATGCAGCATCTCGTAACAAAAAACGGCTTTAAGCGTTGCGGTATCGTTTATGTGCATGAGGGTTCGCCCCGTATTGCTTATGAGTATAATGAATAAAAGATCGGGGGTGCCTCGTTGAGGCGCCCCCGATTCTTTTATTTTCGGTTTCGGTCAATATAATCCTGCAAAATGATCTGTGCCGATAAAGCGTCGATAGATGCTTTTTTCTTTTTTCCTTTGGTGTTCCCCTCCATCATAAAACGGGATGCCACCATAGTGGTCATGCGCTCATCGTAAAAATCCATGGGCATCTCCGGCATCCGTTGCGCCAGGAGATCACAGAATTTGTGGGTATGCTCGGCTCGAAAGCCTTCGGTTCCATCCATGTTTTTTGGGAGACCCAGCACGATCTTTTGAATTTTTTCCTCTGCACAAACTGCAGTGATCTTATCTGCCAGGCGCTCCTTATCCCGCTCATGTACGGTGCCGATCACGGTGGCAACTGTTTCGTTTTCGTCGCAAACGGAAAGCCCGGTGCGGGCTTCGCCGTAGTCAATTCCTAATATACGCATTTTTTCTTCTCACTCTTAATATTGATCGATCATTTCCTGCAAATACCGGTGATTAAGTTGTGCAGCCTTGCGGGCAGAAGCAGTATATTCTGCCAAATTGCTGCGGATCTGATCCTGATCCTTTAGGATCTGCTCAAAAGCATGGATAATGGTTTCTTTTGAAAGCTTCGCATGGTGCAGTAAATAATCCTGCATCCCGATCTGGGATACCAACGATTGGTTCTTTGGGTCGTAATTGATCGGTAAAAAGGGGATCTGCAGCATGGTTGCCATGATCTGCCCGTGCAACCGCTCAAAAACATGAAATTTACCTGCCGCAACATATTGCATCAAAACCTGTGGTTCTGCAGAGGGCTCTATTAAACTGCTGATCTGCGGCAGATGCTCGTGCAGTACTTTAAGTTGGGGCTGATCCTGGGAGAGGTGGAAGGGGATCATATAATAATAAAGGTGATGCCTCTCTGCTAACTCTTTAAGTGCAGCCACGATCTCATTGATTGTTTTTTCGGAACAGTTGGGTTCTAACTTAAAGTTGATCCCCACAATGGTTTTATCTCCGGCGGCATTCGTTGGAATGGGCGTAAGGTTTGAAAAGTCAACTGAAAAGGAATCATCCGCCGTTAGTACTGCAGGGGTGGTAACCTTTAATTCCTGCAATAAATCCATGGACTCCTGATCTCGCACAGTAATAAAGTCCAGTTTGTTTAAAAGGACTGCGGTTCTTTTTTTGTTCTGCTCCCGGCTAATGGGGCCGATACCATTGGCATAGAGCAGGGTCTTGCAATGATAACGCATTGCCATTTTTGCCACATATTGATAATAGAAAAGGGAACGGTTAGAGGTGGCATCTTGCAGCAAACTGCCACTGCCCAATAAAAATACCTTGGTCTTCTTCATGGCTTTGCGGATCTGCCAAAGATCAAAACGGTGAAGCTTGTGTATCTGTTCCGGCACTTGCGTGTTCTGCACATTGTGGGTCAGCACCGTGCCGCTATAGCCGTTCAGATGTTCCATCAGGCAACGTAAAGTTAGATTATCTCCAAAGTTGTCACTGCCGTAATATCCGCTGATCATATAGTCCAGGGGGCGGCTGTTGTTAATGGCATCCCGATACATGGTCTCTGCCGTTTCCGCCATGGTATCAATAGAAAAGCGTTCCTGCACCAGGCGACGTCCGGCTTCAATATTTTCGGTCAGATCTTTGCCGGTCAGGCAATCTGCTGCAAGGGCACAGATCTCTTCGTCGGTGGGGTAGGGGTACCCTCGGCAGGTTAGGTTAGTTTCAATGCACTCGCTGCGAATTTCATCGGAGTATAACCCTAAATAACCCAAATTTCCCAAAAGAATCGTGGGCACAGAGCTGGACATAGCCTCCAAGGCGGAACGGGATATGCCCACAAACAGATCAGCGGCAGCGGTGTATTGCTCAATATTGGTTTTAGCGCCCTGCAACAAAATGAATTCACTGCCGCATTGCTTGTTGATCTCCTTTGCTCTGGCGGCAAAATCAGCAAAACAATTACCGTTACCCACAATAACAATACGGCTGCACGGCACTTTCTTATAAAGGTCCGGTGCAATTTTTAAAAAACGTGCCACATGGATAGAGGCTTCTTTATCCAGGCGAGATACCATCAGGATCATTTTTTCATCGGGCTTGATCCCCAAGGACGTTCGGAATTCCCGGGCATCCTTTTTGCAAAAACGGTTCATGTCGATGCCGTTTACCGTAAGGCTCACATGATCCGGGTCGTAGCGGTAATTTTCCACCAAATAATTCTTTAAGTCCTCACTCACTGCCAGCGCCCGGCTTCCCCAGTTGGAAAAATGTTTAAGGAGGAAATTAACTCTAAAGTTAAAATGTACGGTCGTTACCAAGGGGATGTCCAGTTTTTTACACACCAAATTGCCCACATAGTTGGAAATGCGGGTGTGGGAGTGCACTACCGAGGGGCGGTGTTTCATAAATTCTTTCTTTAATATACAGTAAGAATTGTAAAGGGCGGAGAGGGATTTTTTGTGTAAAGGTGCTTGTATGTGGCGAATGCCGGCCTCCTCCAGAGCGGCGGCATAAACGCCTCCGTTGGAAAATACCGTAACCTCGTTGCCTTTGGCTTTTAAGCCTTTGGCAAGCTCAAAAATATGGGTTTCTGCACCGCCGATGTTCAGCGACATGCAAAGTAGAGCAATGTGTTTCCCCATGTTAACTCCTATCTGTAAAATTCGTTGAAAATGGATTGTTCCGGAATCTCCGCGTGCTCGCAGGAATGGAAAGCGCTCAACTGTTCCAAGGGAAGATACCGATTAAGCTCAGCCCGCTCCTCTTCGTTTAATTCCAGGGCTGCCTTCTCAATTCTGGCTTTTAAAATACAGATCTCGTACTCAAAGGACGAATTGAAAAAGAAATCTGCGTATTTTTTCATCGGTTTGATATAGCGTTCTTCACCGGCACGTACGCTGGGCCACATGCCAAGGGTTTCCATAATGGAAGAGTTGCGGTGCACATGATCCCGCAGACATCTGCGCATCAGCCGAATCTCCCGGGAGGTGATCTCACCGCCGGGTACAGCATAGGAATCAAAGGGGCAGATGTATACCCCAACGGTGCGGGCAAAATCCAGCCCTTCTGTTAGTTTGGGATTCATGGCGTGGATCCCTTCTACGATCAGCAGATCCTTTTCGGTGGGAGCAAGGGTGATGCCGCTTTGTACCCGATGCCCCAACTTAAAATCGTAGCGGGGCAGTTCAATGGTTTCGCCTTTTAAAAAGGCACGCATCTGCTCTTGAAAATAGGCAACATCAAAGGCTTCTAACACCTCATAGTCCGGTTTAACTGCTCCGGGCTGACGCTGGCGGATCTCTTCCCGGGAAAGATAATAATCATCAATGGAGATCACCGTGCAGTGAAAGCCTTCTTTTTCCATAATGCTGCAAAGGCGTTTGGAAAAGGTGGTTTTGCCGGAGGAGGATGGACCGGTTACCAACACAGCAGCAGTTAAATGATTGCCAATGGTGCGGGTGCAGGAAAAGGTGATCAGCCGCCGCAGTTGCTCAAATTGCAGGGTGTGACGGCTCTCTGCTACCTGGATCAAACGATCCACCTGATTTTTAGCAAAATATTCGTTTATATCCTGGGGATGAAATTTCATATTAAAACCTCAAAATCATTAATATATCTTATTATATTATAGCATTAAAGTAGAAACTGATGCAACTGTAATATAAAAAACGTGTGAAAACGAAGATCAAATTTGTTTTTTGTATTCCTTGGGTGAGATGCCAACCTTCTCCTTGAATTTTTTTGAAAAATACACATAATCGGAAAATCCGCATTGCTCCGATATTTCCGAAAGGGAAAGGGCCCCTTTATAGACTTCGATCAAGTATTGAGCGTGGTTGATTCTAAGGGCTGTTAAAAACTCATTGGGAGTTTTGTCCATGATCTTTTTGAAATGGGCACGAATATAATCTTCTGCGTAGCCGCTTTCGTTCAAAAGAGCAGTGGTGGAGATGTTGCTGTCTGAAAAACGCTCGGAAATTTCGTTTGCGATTTTTCGCACTGCACGGGTAAGGGGTTCCTCGGGGGAAGAATTTTGTAAAATAAAGTGCACGTAGGCGTTCATAAGAGCTGCAAGATAATCGGCAGATAAAAAACGGTTGCGGTAGATCATATGCACAAGGGCTTCGGCGTCACGAGTTGCATTGTCGCAGATCAAGAGAGGGGCGGTAAAACTGAAAGTGTTCTCAAAACCTCTTATAGCGATCGCTTTAAAACTACCCTTTGAGGATGTGCCGTGGAGGAAGTTGGGGGGTACCAAAACAATACTCCCCGGGGAAAAAGAAAAATCCTCATGAGGGGAGCAAAGAGCGCCATATCCCTCCAGGTAATGCAAAAGTTCATATTCGGCATGGGTGTGCAGTGGAATGGTGTGATCACCTTCTGCACTTAAAAAACTAATATCATTGTTCATATCAATCACCGCAGACATTTTAACACAAATCTATCTTTTATACAAGTGTATTTTGGAAATAGCATATAAGAATTTACGAAAATGTGCTAAAATGCAGGTAGTTGTGAGGTGACTTGAGGTGAGTATTCATGATATTTTCAAAACGAGATCTTACAAAACTAATTGTTCCGCTTTTTATTGAATAAGCCTTTTCCATACGCCCCGAAAGGCGAATATAACTGAAAACGACAGATTCCAATAGGAATCTGTCGTTTTTTTGGCTATGAGCAACAAAAAAGATATTTTGCCATTTTTGCGTATGAATTCGAACTCTTGCATAAATGATATATCGCTTACGCGATATGATATACGGCTTGCGCCGCATGATATACTTGCTACGCAAGCATGATATAATATCCGTTCCTTCATATGCCGCAGGCATATATCACCCACCGAAGGTGGATATCATATCGAAGATATATCACCCGTTCCGCAAGGAACGGATATCATTGAAAAACGACAAGTTTCTGTCGAAACTTGTCGTTTTTCATGGCGGAGTGAGAGGGATTTGAATTTGGCTGAATATTTACTTTCTTTAACCAAAGTTAACTGTTTACTACCAAATGCCAGCCAATTCCAAACACTTGCTTACCACTTTTAACCGCCGTTAACCATCGTTTACTATCCCCGTAGGGAAAAAATAAGGAAAAAACGCAGCATAGCAGGTACACAAAATATAATTATTCAACTAAGCCGTATTTGACTTTGATGCGGTCAAGCTTTTCCAGCATAGGTTCAGCGGCGATGAGGATGAAGATCACCGTT
>JAZSRD010000029.1:0-4959 GCA_045538295.1 Eubacteriales bacterium | reverse complement strand
GACCATGAACCCCTCCACCGCCGACATTCTGGCGGCAGTGAATAAGACCCCCAGCGAGGTGGTGTTCGTGCTGCCCAATAATAAAAATATCATTATGGCAGCCGAGCAGGCAAAGGAACTTTCCACCAAAAAGCAGGTGGTGGTGATTCCCACCAAAACCGTGCCCCAGGGCGTAACCGCCATGCTGGGCTTCGATGAAAGCATGGAAACCGAGGAGATTGCCGCCGCCATGACCGAACAGGTGGCAACGGTGCAAACCGCCCAGGTAACCTATGCGGCAAGAGATTCCGTGTTCGATGATCACGAGATCAAAGAGGGTCAGCTGCTGGGCCTTATGGAAACCAAAGTGACCTTCGTGGAAGACGAAATGGCTGCAGTGGTGCAAAAACTCTTTGAAGCCATGGCAGAAAAGGGCGGCTCCTATGTAAATATCTATTATGGCGAAGATGTTACCGAGGAAGACGCCATGAAAGTGCAGGAGCAGGTGCAGGGTATTATGCCCGATGCAGAGGTGATCTGCCTGTCCGGAGGGCAGCCGGTATATCACTACATCTTCTCCGTAGAATAAAAAAGCGGGGCTCCGCAATTTGCGCAGACCAAAAGAACGGCAATCGAAAGATTGCCGTTCTTTTTACCCCTTTTTCCCGATTTCAGCGTATGGCATACGCTATTATCGGGAGAAAAGGGCTTCTGCATCAAATTGCGGAGCCCCTAAAAAATGACCGCTCACTTTGGCAGTGGGCGGTTATTTTATTTCTTGCTCTAAATTTTTAAAAAGTTCCGAATGGAAAAAATCTTCAACGGTAATATCTAACCCATCACAGATCTTTTTGATGGTAGAAATATTAGTTCCCTTATTTCGTTCACTCACGATGTTATTTAGTGTAGATTGAGTAATACCGCACCGGGTGGCAAGTTTATTAACCGTGATTTGGTTCGAATTACATAATTCCAAAATACGCAGTCGTACTGCTTCGCCGATCATCACGTTTGCCACCCCCAAAAGAATTGATAACATTATTTTACCCATTTTGAGTTAATAAGGTTACCTCTTTTGAGTTGACTTTGCAGGAAAAAATTTGTATACTGATAACACTAACTATTTTGAGGTAATTCTATGAAAACTTGTGCTTTTTTTGGGCATCGTGATGCGCCGGAAACAATAAAGCCGGCCTTGCGGCTGGCTATTGTTGATCTGCTGGAACAGGAGGGTGTGGATTATTTTTTGGTGGGGCATAATGGCAGTTTTGACCGCATGGTGTTGGGGGTGTTGCGGGAGCTGTGCTCGGTTTATACCTTTAGGTATGCGGTGGTGGTGGAGCGGCTCAACTGCCCGGATGTGGAAGATTGGCGGGAAACCTTGTTGCCGGAGGGGCTTGAGACGGTGCCGCCGAAATTTGCAATTTGGCACCGAAACAAGTGGATGGTGGAGCAGGCGGCGTATGTGGTGGTGTATGTTACCCGCCCCTTTGGGGGCGCCGCTCGGTTTGCCCAAATGGCAAAAGGGAAAAAGAAGCGAGTGGTGGCGCTTGCAGAAAAATAGCAAATTTTTGCCCTAAAGTTCTTTACAACGGCAAGGTTTTATACTAAAATAATTTTGCAGTTATTTTTTAAAAAACGCCGCATGGCGGCATAGAAGTATAAGGATATTGCCATGTTTGCAGAAATTCGCCAAAAGTATCTCAAAAGCCCGCTCCCCTTGCCCTTTGTGGTTACCACGGCGGGGGAAATGCCCCATCAGCACGATGTGGATCGCCCCCGCGGCTTATCCTCCCACCAGGTGTTGCTGGTAGCAGAGGGGGCGGGGCGGTTTACCGTTCACGAAGAGGAGTTTGCCCTTTCCGCAGGGGAGGGGTTGTTTTTTCGCCGGGATGTACCACACCAATATTGGGCAGAGGGCAAAAGCTTTCGCACCTTTTGGGTCACCTTTTTGGGGGCAGAAGAGGTGCTGGATTATTACGGAATCGGGGATGCGTTTACCTTTAAATTTTCCCCGTCGCTGCTGGCGTCCCTGCGGGAGCTGTGCCAATTTTGCGACGGCAACAGCACGGTGCTCACCCGCTCTGCCGCCGGCTACGGCTGGGTGATCGATTGGCTGCAGGAGCACTTTGCGCCCACCGCACCCTTCACGGTGCAGGTGCGCCGATTTTTAGAGGTGCATTTTGCCGAAGCCCTAACCCTGGATCAGATCGCATCGGCGGTGTATATGAACCGCTATGCTTTGTGCCATCATTATAAAGAGGCTTGCGGAATCACGGTGATGGAGCAGTTGCGGCAGATCCGCATTGCCAAGGCAAAGCAGTTGCTGCAGATCAGCACTGCATCCATCGAGGAGATCGGGCGCAGCTGCGGCTTTGAAAGCCACAGTTATTTTACCAAAACCTTTCGGCAGGAGCTGGGGTGCACGCCCCGGGAATATCGAAAAAAATCCAGATCAAACTAAAAAGGAGAAAGTTGAATCTCATTCAACTTTCTCCTTTTTTCTTTTAATTATCGTTGCAATATATAGCGCCACGGCTGTGGTAAGCAGCACACCGCCCAAAAACCAAAAGAACGTTGCCGAGGCGGTTGCGGCATAATAGAGGCTCACCACCCCGCCCAGCAGGGAGCACAGCCCCAGCACCGGGAAGAGGCTGGCCCGAAAGGAGAGCCTTTCCAGATCCTGCTCCCCATGGGCGGGCAGTAGCCGCAGCCGGGAGAGCAGGGGGATCATCATGGCAAAAAACACCGCTAAAAACAGTACTTCCAGCGGCAGCATCAGGGTGTTTTTGATCGACCGTGCCCATAGATCGGCAATGTAGCCCTTGCCGTAGAGCATTTTGCTCCAAAGGGCGCCCAGCGCCACGTTCACCCCAAAATTGGAGAGCGCCTTACTGCAAAAAAGCTTCCACACGGTGATCTTTTGCCGGTAAAGGAACAGCCCAAAGAGCAGGGCGGTGATCATCTCGCTTACCATGTAGCCGGGGAAATAAGCGTAGCCCCCTAAAAACAAAAAGTAATTGAGCAGATCTGCCAGCGCCGCCACCGCCATGGCGGTAACCGGGCCGTAAACGGCGGCGCCCAGCGCCACCACAAAAAAGGTGAAGTGGATCTGCAGGCTGTTGGTAATGGGAATGTAAATACCCCCCAGCACCACGCACAGGGCGCAGATCAGCGCCGCCAACGCCAGGCGGTTGAGTTTTTTAAGCTCTCCGCAAGCCGCTTTCCAATAGGCGGCAGAAAAAATACTCATTTTTTCCATAAAAAAAGAAACCTCCCCCTTGGCATTTGTGCCACATAGAGGAAGAATTCCGGTATGCGGCAGCGGGATGCGAAAACCGCACGGCAAGGGTGTAAACCCTCTTCGTTCCAAGGACAACTCCCCGTCCCTCGGACACTTGACCCGCAGCTTTCTACTCTGCCAAATATTTCATTGACCCGATTATAGCATAGCTTTCTTTAAAAATCAAGAGGGCGCTCCAATCAACTGTGTTCCCTCTAAATCTGCCCCGTGCAGATCCACCGCCGTAACGGTGGGGTTATGGTAGGTGGTGTAGTAGTAAATGCCCCGATCCTGGTTGCAGCAGCAGGTGTAGCGGGTGTAGGCATCGCCTTGGTCGGTGCGCATGCACCCTTGGGGGATAGATACGCTTTCCATCATGCGAAAAAATCCGGTTACGCTCTCCTGTTCGCTGTTCCCATGGGCGGCATGCTGCCGCACAAACGCCGCCCGCACAAAACGGGAGGGGGAGGACCAATCTCCCGGCAAGCCGTAAGCCCCAAGCCCTCGGCTGTAGCCGGGCGGGGAGAGGGGGGAAAGGTTTTGATACTCTGCCAACCGCAGAAGCTGGTGTTCAAAGCCGGGGCTGTTGGTGAGCACCCCCGGAGTGTTATCGTGGATACGCAACCCCGCTTTAGTTTGTTCTGCCACAATGGCACGCTCCTTATCGGCGATCATCCAGTGGAGGGGCGAGGAGGGCAGTTCTTCGCTGAAATGCAGATCGGCGATCTGCGCCCGCTCCAATAAAACCTCCACGTCCCGCAGGTCGGCGCACTGCCCCAGAACCCAGGGGATCAATTCAAAGGGGGCAATGTTTTTTTGCCCTGCCGCCGGGGGCAGGTAATGGGCAAAGCCCGCAAAAAGCAGCCCTGCCATGGCAAGGCCTGTTTCGTTTACGGCATCAAAATAAAGGGGGTACCCGCTCGCCGCCGTGCCCATGCCGATGATGGCGTAATGCTGCTCCATGGTTGGGAGCAGCCGAAAGGGCAGGGGGCACCGCCGGGGGGTGATCAGTACCCGCTCTCCAAAGGAGCGCTCATAATCTAAAGTGCGCCCAAAATAACGGTCTTTGGTTTTATAAGTCATTGCTGTGCACATGAATGAACACCTCCGTTGGTAGTTTGTGTTGGAGATGGGGGATTCATACGAGTAAGCGTATAATTTACATGTAGAGCCGCCGGGAGCGGCGAAAAAATGACTTTGGTGAAAGTTTGCAAAGAATCCAAACCGGGCGCACGTGGGAAGCGGTGCGCTCTCGGTTTTTGCCGACCGCTGAATTCTACTCGGCTCATTATTTTTATCGAAATCAAAGTTTTATCAACACACCTTTGCAACATCCAAAAATTCATCGCAAGCCGTTGTTTGCTCGATATTTTTTGTGTTGCGGCAGCTGCTAACCTGCTCCCTTTATCTGCCACCGGCAGCGGTCGCAGTCGCAGCTTCAGACTTCACAGTTCGAAAAGGTTAACGCACCTTTTCGCCTGTTGCGACGAACCTTTTTCGCAAGCGAAAAAGGTTCAAATCCCAACGTCACCCTCCGCCAATACAAAAAGGGCTACCCCCAGGGGTGCCGTGATCAGCAGAATTAATGTGTGGGATACTCTGCGCCGCTTGTTTTTTTGACCGCCCCGGGCGGTAGCAAAAAAAACTGCACTGCTCGAGACACAGCAGATTGCAAAGCCTATCGCGACTTTGCAACT
>JAZSRD010000015.1:0-3699 GCA_045538295.1 Eubacteriales bacterium | reverse complement strand
TAAAGGTAGGCAGATAATTATCACAAACACCGTCTATCGAAACGGTTTCTACCTCAACCATATTTTTATCGGTGCTGTTTCCCCTGCCGTGATTGGCCGCCATCATCTGAATGCCTTTTTTATTTGAAACAGCAGCATTTATATGTGTTATTTTTTTATAATCTTTAGAATTTTCTAATAACTTTTTGAAATTCCTTTTATCAGGCTCCACGGCAACAATAGAATTATAGTCACCTACCGCCCAAACAAATTCTGCAACTGTATCACCATTATATGCACCTAAATCCAAAAAGGTTTCATTATTAGATAATTTTAAAATTTCAAAAACTTCATTTTTGTCAGTTTCAATTTCAAATAAATAATCAGGCTTCCCTGTAAGTTTAAATTCAACAGTATTCCTAAAAACCTTTTTAGATTGTTCGTCAGCTAATTTTTGATAAACCATTTCAAGCTCAGTTTTGTATTTGTGCGCAAAGTCAATATCAAAAATATCTTCTCCCGCTACGGGAACATCGGGAATATACAGTTCATTTTCTTTAGCTAATCTTTTAACGTTTTCAATTACCTCGGGCAAATGGCTGCCAAAACAAACCAAAATAATTACATCGCCCAGTTCGCTTTTTAGAGTTGGAAAATCCTTTACCGTGTGCCCTGCGTAAATTTTATTCTTCTTAAAACCCGAAGAAGAGAATACTCCCGAAATTTTCACACCATCTTTTTTAAGCCGTTCAACAGTTTTATCTGCCCCATTACCCATTCCATACAAAACAATGGGTTTATTTGTATTTTTCAGGCGCTTCCAAAGTTCCATAAAATTCCTCTTTTGATTGTTATTTTATACATTTTGTGCTATGATATTGCAGAAAGGGGGGGTGTGCATGAAAATCAAGTTAAAAGATGAACCCATCTTTATAATGGCTGCACTCTGTATCTTCTTCCCCGTTGGTATTGTTTTGCTTTGTTTTGCGAAGTATCCTGCCAAGCAAAAATGGGTGATGAGCATTAGCGGTCTGCTTATATTTTCGGGGTTGCTCTCCCTTGCGCTTCTTTCGCCCATTAAGCCCGTTGACCCCCATTCATTTCAGGTAACCGTTACCCGGGAAACCATGTCCGTAGGACAGTCTAGCGGTTTTTTGATCACAAACGGGGATGAATATTACACCGACTTTACGGCAAAAGCCAGTAACCGGTGCTTGGATGTTCAAAACAATTTATATACCGCTACCGCACCGGGCAGCTGTACCTTAGAAATATCTTTTGCAAACGAAACACGCACTGTTGCCATTGAGGTGACCAATGAGCCTGCAACGGACTCAATAGTACTTGCCTCCCCTTCAGGGACGCGCTATCACCTGCCCTCTGCCGCCCACGCCGGTAAGCACGCAATTGAAATGACCGAAGAAGATGCTCTCCAATCCCAAAAAACACCTTGCAAAAACTGTTATAAGTAATTGTTAACCGACGAAATCGATCGTATCCCACGGTCACAACCGCAAAAATAAAAGGACTTCTAAAGAAGTCCTTTTATTTTTGGTGCCGGTGGTGGGACTTGAACCCACACGCCATCACTGACAACGGATTTTGAGTCCGTCTCGTCTGCCAATTCCAACACACCGGCATTTTCGGAACGCTACTATTATATTCGATATATTCGAAAAAATCAAGTATATTTTTAATTTATTTTTAAAAAAAGTTGCGCATCTTTTTGATGCGCAACCTTTTTAGTCTTTTTTAAATTTAAATCTCCGCTCGGTACCGTTCAATAACCGCTTTACATTTTCCCAGTGAAGAATTAAAATCATCACAGCCAAGGCAAACAGGCAAAGCACCACAAACCATCGGTTCATCATATTTTTCTTGGAAATAAAAAACATAGTAGCCGGACCGGAAAAGGCTCCCACAATGGAACCCAGCGAAACATATTTTGTTAAAAGGATGGTAAGAACAAACAAGCTTACTCCCACCGCAAAGCAACGCCAATCTACCACAAACAGAACCATAGCAACAACCGTAACAGCCTTACCGCCTCGGAACCCAAAATAAATGGGAAAAGCGTGGCCCATCGAGCAACAAAAACCGCTAAAGGCCACCATTGCCTGCCAATAATATTCATCCTGAAAGATCAGGCGAGTTGCCACCAAGGGAATCAATGTCTTAAGAAAATCGCCCAGCATAGTGATAACGCCAACCGCAGGACCGAAAGTACGCAACATATTTGTTGCCCCCGCATTGCCGGAACCGGAATCTCTTACATCCTTTTTAAAAATACCGGAAATCAAAATGGAGCAATTAATGCTTCCGATCAAATAAGAAACGATTCCCACTGCAATAACAACCAGCACAAAAAGAGCTGTATCCATTACTTATCACCTCTCTCACGGATAATAAATCGAATGGGTGTACCTTTAAAACCAAAGGTATCACGAATACGGTTTTCCAAATACCGCTGATAGGAAAAATGAAACAGATCCTTTCTGTTTACAAAGAAAACAAAGGTAGGTGGCTGAGTAGCAGCCTGGGTCATATAGTAAATTTTTAACCGTTTACCTTTATCAGAGGGAGGTTGAACTCTTGCCGTTGCATCGTTCAACACATCGTTAAGCATACCGGTAGAGATCCGGCGTCTGTTTTCTTCTGCCGCATCTTTTACCGCTATCATTAATTGAGAAAGACGCTGACCTTCCAGAGCAGAAATAAACACGATGGGCGCAAAGGACATAAATGCCAGTTCATGCTGAATTTCTTTCCGAAGCCGCTCCATGGTATTGGTTTCTTTTTCAATAGCATCCCACTTATTCACGGCAATCACCAGTGCCTTGCCTTGGTCATTGGCATAGCCTGCAATTTTAGTGTCCTGCTCGGTAACGCCCTCTGCAGCGTCTAACATGATCACGCAAACATCGGCGCGTTCTACAGCCATATAAGAGCGGATAACGCTATATTTCTCAACAGCATCCTCTACCTTCTTCTTTTTACGGATCCCCGCAGTATCGATCAATGAGAAATCGCCGATCTCCGAAGTATACAATGCGTCCACCGCATCACGGGTGGTACCGGGAATATTAGACACAATACAGCGTTCTTCCCCTAAAAGTCGATTGATCAAGGAGGATTTACCCACATTGGGTTTTCCCAAAAGAGCCACCTTAATAGGTGCTTCCTCTTCGTCGTCCTGTTCCTCAAAAGAAAGATGCTCGTAAACCGCATCCAAAAGATCGCCGGTGCCGCTTCCGTGAACAGCAGATACTGCAACAGGATCTCCCAACCCCAGATTATAAAATTCATAGAATTCCATGGGCGGTGCTCCCAGCTGATCCACTTTATTTACACAAAGCACAATAGGTTTACCGGAACGATAAAGCATATTGGCGATCTCCCGATCATCTGCAGTAAGGCCGGTTTGAATATCCGTTAAAAAAATAATACAATCTGCTGTGCCCACAGCCATTTCCGCCTGACGGCGCATTTGGGTAAGAATAATATCTTCCCGCATGGGCTCAATGCCGCCGGTATCGATCAACATAAAGGTTTTGGAGCGCCATTCCACATTGGCATAGATACGGTCCCGTGTTACACCGGGGGTATCCTCCACAATCGAAAGACGGGCACCGGCTAATTTATTAAACAAGGCGCTTTTTCCTACATTGGGGCGCCCTACAATTGCCACAACCGGCATTCTCATCTTCTTACCTCCCTAAA